>NZ_DJTA01000022.1:0-100973 GCF_002440335.1 Sphingobacterium sp. UBA6320
ATTATCTAAGTACTTCATGAGACAGTTTATAATATCAAATTAAAAAATATCTGTTATTTTAATAAAATTGACTTTGGAACCTTTATTTTTTACTAAATAAGGTTAGGTCTCAACAATACATTTGTTGTATCTAAATTATTGTTCAGAGCATTTGCTATTTGAAATGCAATACCAGGAGCGGCACCAAAATTAGGTTTTCCTCCATTGTCTGGTACTTGAATTGCACATAAATGAAGATTAGGGCTCGGACAAATTGGGGGATTAGTACCCACAAGTGTGTAATTGTTAGGATCTGAGACATCATAAGGAAATGATCCCAGTGGTGTGAATGAATACCAAGGCATAATATTGGTGCTTTTATACATCAAAAAGCATAAACTTTAATTGGTTGCTTACTCAATTATAGGGTTTTCAGCATGGCCCGTCTGTATTAATTTTTTTGTTGCCTGACTATAGGCGCCGTACCGCACCATCTTTAGGGTATGTGTACGTGCCTATATCAGACTCGAAGACTAAAAAACTATATTACAGGTGTTGTGTTTTATTAATCGCATTCTTTGCAATCACTACCTTTGAGCAATACATTGGTGGTACTGGTCTGGTTTTCCAATGCACAGCAGATCTCATCTTCCAGATCGCAGGTGATAATCGGTATTTTATTATGATCTAGTGCCTGTATGGCGCATACTCTCAGGTGACCTTCACAAGATGGAGGATGATTACCATATAGGGTATATTGATTTTGATCTTTCGGATTACCATTCTTTGAACAGCAGGGGGTGAAGGTATACCAAGGCATAATATTGGGGCTTTTATACATCAAAAAGCGTAAACTTTAATTATTTAAATAAATTGAACTGCATCATTAACACGCCTGCTAAGGCAATTAACGTCAGCCAGATATTGACTCTGAAATGTTTTTTCCATCCCATCCTTCGGAACATGGCACCGCATGGGCAGGGATAAATATCGTAAACCTGAAAAATAATCCCGGAGACATAGATCGTAAAGATCAACATCAAGCCAAAGGAGGCGTATAACCCCAGTAACCTGGTCTGTGGGAATAACAGCAGAAATACCACCGCAAGTTCTAGTAATGGAATCATCACCGATAAAATTGGTACGCTCCATTTAGGGATCGCTTGTGATCCTAAAATATTATAGAAGGACCGAAATTTGAAAAATTTTGGTATTGCTGTGTACGCCCATAGCAGGACGAATAGCGCAACAATAAGATATATAATGATAGTCGTAATCATAATTGTAGTTTTATCTGATGAATTAAACTAATACTAATTTCGCTAGAAAAAGGAGGACAGTGTTATCAACGATTTGACAGTTTTGTAGTTGAAATTTTATCAATTACAATGATTAAACGGAGACAGTTTTATTGTCAATAAATTGTCTACCTGATTGTTTTTGAGTTTGTTAAGTCGGTTTTGATAAGAATTTGATTATAAAGAGGAATTCCCTGTTCTATTTTATCCAATTTGGTATTAGAATTGTTTGTAAAAAAAATAAGCTCACTGAGTAAAAAAATATTGAAATACACCCTTATTTTTAGAAGGAAGATCATTGACGTTATAAAGTGTCAATAAGCTTTTATTCGGTTTTTTTAATACATCATCAGAAGCTTAGCGCTGCAAAACAATACGCTAAAATTATATATAGCCGTAAGTATAAAAAAGGTAAAAGTTATTACTCCATATATTTAATGGATTTCGATGCACTTGATTTAATGATGACTAGTTTTTTGTAAGTTGTAAAAACTGGGTCGGAGATTTAATCGCAGTATATTATTGACAGCAATTTTAATGTGGCTAGAATCGGACAAATGAATAGATTGCAGATCCTGGTTTGTGCTGATCTTTTGATTTCTGATCTGAATAGGAATATTAAGAAAACAAATGAAACCTATACCAAATTGGACGAAGGTTCTAATTTTACCAAGATCTTTTTTCAATTGTATTGGCGTTTGGATTATTACAGTCTGGCTCAGCAAGGACTCCCTGTGACAATCTTCTAGAATGGTCTTTATGCCGATAACTAAAAATCGAGAAATGAACAAGTTTTAATTAGATATCACTATAAGTGAAGAAAATTGTTCCATTATACTGCTTGGGAAATCGAGAGTGGGCAACTAATACTTGGTGATAAACAGACGAAATAGTTCAGTGGTTGTTGTTCAGGAAAGCTTCATTTCACATCTGTCCTAAAAAGGGCTATAGTTGTTAACTATAACCCTTTATTGCTGTTTTATGTTGCAAGGCTAAATAGAAACAAACTTTTAAGAGATTCTCTTTCTAAAAAATAAGCCTATTGATTATGGTCTTAATAGTACATTAGTACTTTCCATTCTATTTTGCATTGCTGTGGCTATTTCGCAAAGTAAAGCAAAAGTAAGAATGGGTTTGCCCATACTGTCTAATGCTTGAACAGCACATAAGCGTACTTTAGGAGAGGGACAAATAGGTGGAAAAATACCTACCAAAGTGTAATTGTTTGGATCACAAATATTTCCAGGAATTGTAATCGGTGTATAGGAATACCAAGGCATAATTGTAGTGCTTTTATAAATCAAAAAGCGTAAACTTTAATCAGGCTTACTCTATTACAGGATTTTCAGCATACTCCTAGGAATTATATGATTTGTATAGAAAAGGATTTAATATAATTGCTATAAACTCGTTTCTAATATAAAGTTCGGTATAAATAAAACCTGTTGGTTAGCAGATATTTGACAGTTTTATTGTCTTCTATTTGACAAATAAAATGATAAATCTGGTTAGCTACGTTTTGTCAATATGAACGGTATCTTTTTATATCACAGCTGTGATCATCAACTTATATAACTCATTAATCCAGTTATTACTATTATTTAATCTGACTTGATAGTATCAACTTCAAGCTCCACCACATTAGAAATTTCGGCACGGAGCTTCAGATCGATATTTGGTAAGGTAGCGTTGTCGACGACTTTTATATCTACAACAAAAAAGTTTTAATTCAGAAAGATTATATTCTAATAACGTGTAATTAGTGGGTTATTCTATCTTTAGACCAAAAACGGCCACAGTTTCACATTCGTCGTGTCAAATCTATTATTAAGGGCATTTGCGATTTCGCATAGTAGAGTAGATGTTATAATGGGTTTTCCCAAATTATCAGCGGCTTGTATTGTACACAAATGATTTTTAGGACTTATACAATTAGGAGGATTACTTCCAACCAGCGTATAATTATTTGGATTACAAATGTCATACGGAAAAGATCCTAGAGGTGTAAATGAATACCAAGGCATAATCATCGTGCTTTTATAGATCAAAAAGCGTAAACTTTAAATTTTATGTCTACTCTATTACAGGATTTTCGACAGGCTCCTTTATATTTTTTTAGAGGTGGTACCACACTTTATTGGTGCCCTGCTGCTGATAATATTCCTGACGCAGGATAATATGTTCACTGTCGCAGCCTGATAATGCGGCGGCAGCCATTTCTTTTTGCAGGGATTCATCAATTATGGGCAAGCCTGCAGCATCAAAGTAAGCATTGATGGCATAGATCTTATCGCTACAGTCCCGGTTGGCCGGCGATTTTTTGCCCACCACATACCTTGTGTACTGATGGGGATCGGAAGGATCTACCCGCGTACCTTTCTTGGGGGTAAAGAGATACCAAATTCTCATCTTGAGTTGTTTTTAAGTATATAATCAATTGCCGCTTACTCGATTGCAGGGTTTTCAGCTCGGCCCTTTTTTGATTTAATTTTGTATGTGTTGCCTGAAGATAGGCGGCATACAGCATAATCTTTAGGGGATGTGTACGCGCCCATTTCAGACATGAAAACTAAAAAAATCCATGATCAATGTTGGATCAATCGCAATCTACGCAGTCATCACCTTTGAGCAATACATTGGTGGTACTGGTCTGATGTTCCAGTGCACAGCAGATCTCTTCTTCCAGATCGCAGGTAATGATCGGTTTCTTGCGATTGTCTTCCGCCTGTATAGCGCAGACTCTCAGGTGACCTTGACAGAAAGGCGGGTGACTGCCATAAAGCGTGTATTGATTTTTGTCTTTCGGATTACCATCCTTTGAACAGCAGGGGGTGAAGGTGTACCATGGCATAATCGGGGTGCTTTTATACATCAAAAAGCGTAAACTTTAGTTATGTGAATAAATGGAACTGCATCATCAGTATGCCCAGAAAAGCGAGTAATGTGAGCCAAATATTGACTTTTAAATGTTTTTTCCAGCCCATCCGGCGGAACATGGCTCCGCATGGGCAGGGATAAATATCGTAAACCTGAAAAATAATCCCGGAGACATAGATCGTAAAGATCAACATCAAGCCAAAGGAGGCATATAGACCCCATAACCTGGTCTCCGGGAACAACAGCAGAAACACAACAGCAAGTTCTACTAATGGAATCATCACTGATAAAATGGGCACGCTCCATTTTGGAATGGCCTGCGATCCTAAAATATGGTAGAAGGACCGAAACTTAAAAAATTTTGGTATCGCGGTGTAGGCCCATAATAGGACGAATAGCGCAACAATAAGATAGGTCAGTAGTGTAGCCATAATCAAGTTTTATCTGGTGAATTAAACTAACATCAAGTTAGCGACAAATCAGAGGTGGGTGTTAGCATGTTTTTGACAGTTTTACTGTTGCGTTTTTATCATTTAAATTGTTTAAAATAAGACAGTTTGAATGATCGTACTTGTGGGTATAGATGGTGGACAAGATGATGGGGGGAGTTTATGTGATCGGTGAATAGGGTTGATTAACAGGAAAAAGAGGTGATATTTGACTTTTATGGTGAAAAAATTATTAAAAGCTATTTTAAACAATATTTAGATTTTCTTAAAATAAATGGCACACGTAATGTTGATGCATTATCTGGTGAGGACTTGAAATTTGTATTTACCCATTGGGTAAATGAAGATAGGGTATAGTCAGATCACTTTTGAAATTATAAGACTTATATGTGCTATCTGCCGGTAATTCGTTAAAATAATCTTATCGATTTTCGTTGCTTACCTTTTGAAATTTAGTGCGTTTGTGAACCTATGACTAACTCCGTCAAAAAGTACTGTTTTTTATATTTCAAACTTATGTGTAGTGTTGTTAAGAGATATTATCTCATATAATTGTATATTTTGGTTTTTTTTATGATTATTAAGTCATTTATAAAACATATATTCGTTTTAAGATTACATATAAATATATAGTGCTATGTTAGTGAGGTTCATTGTGTCAAATTTTCTGTCTTTTGGAGAGGAGGTTGAATTTAATATGTTGGTAGGGTCTTTTAAGACTCATCAGAACCATATCCATGAAGGTCCAGTTAAGACATTAAGATCTGCAGCTATTTATGGTGCAAATGGAGCAGGTAAATCCAATTTGATTAAAGCTGTAGAGTTTTTACAAGATACTGTTGTTGCAGGGGGTCTAAATAGTTCAATAGATCCATTAAAATTCAAACTAAACAGAGAAAATATCGATAGACCAGTTTCTTTTGAAATAGAATTTGTGATCGCAAAAAAGATGTATGCATATGGCGTTAGCTTTGTCAAAAGTCGAATTGTGAAAGAATGGTTGGTCGAATCTGGAGTTAGCAAAGATGATAAATTAATTTTTAATAGAGAAGTCGATAAAAGTGGTAAAGTATCGATTACAGTGGCACCTAAATATTATAAATCTCAGAAACAAAAGTTACTAATAGAGCTTATTAAGGATAACTTATTAAAAAATAATGAGCTCTTTTTGTGTAAAGATGAGGTGTTGAAGATCAAGGAAATCACTGATTTTAAGAATAAAATTACGCAAGGTTTGGTGGTTATTCACCCTCAAACCAAATATGGAGGGCTGGTTCGAAATTTAACAACCTCTAATAAATTTAGAACTTTTGCAAATAACCTGCTAGAAACATTCGATACCGGTGTTTGTGAGTTAGGTGTTGAAAATGTTGATTTTGATAAGTACTTCGGAGAAGATGATGAAGCACTTAAATCAAATTTAATGATCGAACTCAGTCAAGGGCATAGTATTCTGTTGAATGATTCTGGCAAAGGTGTGCTTTTAACCAGCGACGATGATGGAAATTATGTTGTGAAAAAGGTTATTTCTAATCATATTGATAATCACGGCGAAAAAATAGCTTTTGAGCTTGATGAAGAATCTGATGGTACCCAGCGGTTACTTGATTTTATTCCTGCATTCAATGCTATTTTAGAGCATGAGGTAACTTACGTTATTGATGAGATAGATCAAAGTTTACATCCTGCACTTCTCAAAGCCCTGATGAAGAAAATTATGGATGAAGAAGCTGTAAAAGGGCAATTGATTTTTACTACCCACGAATCTAATTTATTAGATTTGGATATATTTAGACAAGATGAGATCTGGTTCGTAGAAAAGGGTAAAAAGGATAACGCTTCAAAAATATACTCTCTAAGTGAGTATAAACCTAGATATGATTTAGATATAAGGAAAGGGTATCTTAAAGGAAGATTTGGAGCAATTCCTTTTTTAGCAAATTTGGAAGAATTAAATTGGGGAGACTATGATTCGTAAAAAGAGAGGTTATCAAAGAGAAACTCCTGCGGAACTCTTGCGTGACTATCGTTTATTTGCAATAGCTTGTGAGGGAGGTAAGAGAGAACCGCATTATTTTAAATTATTTGAACACTTTTCAGATCGGATTAAAGTTGATATTATCGAAGATAAGGTCCATGAACAGGAACTACTTCAAAAATATGAAACCAAATCTGCTCCCAAATGGGTACTGGAACGGGCAATAAAATATATCGAATATGAAGGATTGATCGATGAGGATGAATTATGGTTTGTGATGGATGTCGATAGATGGGAATTTGCTCAATTGAAAGAAATCATAGATTACTGCCAAAAAAGTAAGAATTGGAATATTGCCTTAAGTAATCCATGTTTTGAAATTTGGTTGTATTTACATAAAAAGAGTGATATTGATGTATTAGATGCTAGCTCCTGCACCGATTTTAAAGGAATAATCGGAAATCTAGAAAAAGGAGGGTACAATGTTTTAAATTTTATTCACCTAGTCCGAGAAGCTGTTGTAAATGCTAAAAGCCTTGATGAAAATCCGGGAAGCTCTTTCCCTGAATTAAGAAGAACTAAGGTTTATCAATTAATCGAGTCTGTTTTAAAATTTGTGACCGAGAATAATTTTAAAGATTTTATAGAAATTAAATATCCTAAAATGGTAGAGGATCAGCATTTAAAGATAAAAAGTAAAAAAAACTAAACCTGTCGCCGACCCAGGAAATGGACAGTGGAAGGCCTGTGCAGCTGCCGTGTAAGGACGATTAGGTGTAAAACAAGCTGTTTTACAAGCTTATCCTGTCATGCACTTACCATCTGCTGATTTCGCATTAATAATCTCGCAAATCCCTTAAAATGCTTCTCCAATAAAAAGATAGAAGCTGTATATCATAAAAAATCCCCAGCTCTTGTGGAACTGGGGACATCATGGCCGATTTCAATTAAACAATGGGCTATTTCCCAACGCCTAGTTTAATTTCTTTAAAATGAGTCAACTATTTTGCAATAAACTGATATAAACTGTGTATCAACCATCTTAACATGATGAACAGAACAAGAGCTAAGTTAGGGAATCATCTATAGGGAGCGTTAGCATCTATTTGACAGTTTGAATGCAATATTGATGACAACGTGATCGTCATGGATGTGCCTATCCATAGGAATGTAAAATATCGAGATTGCTATCCTGAATGATTTTGAGATGAATTTATGGAGATTCCACTAGGGAACTGCCTGTGTCGAGGAACCTATATACGTGTACTTTTGCTGAATGGCTGACCGATACACGAATTGATGATACTCGTTCAAAACTTTTATGAAAAACAAACAAATTTTACTCTTTCTATTTTTGCTGCTCTGTGGCGCTTCTTTTGCACAAAATAAAGAGGTTCTGTCCTCTGCAAAAGTGATCAATACCACCAATGCGAAAGCGCATCTCTCTTTTTTAGCGTCTGACGCACTGCGGGGTAGAGAGGCCGGGACAGCTGATGGGGATAAAGCTGCACAATATATCGCCGACTACTATAAAAAAATAGGGGTAAAGGGGGCTGTTGATGGGGACTATCTGCAAAGGGTCAATGCAACTCGCATTCACTTGTCCCAATCGCTCCAGGTAATGGGAAGTCCATATCAACCGGTGATCGATTTTTTTAATATGCCCAGTTCCATTTCCCTGCCTGGCTTTCAGCTGCAGACGGATAGTATCCTCTTTGCGGGCTATGGGGTGATTGACGATGGGATCCAATCTTATAATGATTTTCAGGAGCAATCGGTGACCGGAAAGGTGGTGATGCTGATCGGTTCTGGACCGCGGGATGGCGCCTTTACTTTTCAGGATAAGGTCAAATATTTGGCTTTTCATAAAGCTAAAGCTTTATTGATGATCGAACCTGTGGTGGATCATAAATCGGATGGACTGATGCAGCATCTTTTTAATGAGCAGATGCTCTTGGAGGGGTCGGCAGAGCTGTCGAGCATCGAAAAAATGCCCCAGAATATGCCCATTATCTATATTGGACAACAGGTGGCTGATGCACTATTGAAATCGGCCAATACCGATCTGGCCACTGTGCGTAAGAAGCTGGTGGAAAGTAATAAGCCCTATCCCTTTGTTTTTAAAACGGACCTGAAAGCTTCTGCTTCGCGCACATTTGAGGCTGTTCATCCGGCCAATGTACTGGGATGGATACCCGGTTCGGACCCCATATTGAAGGATGAAGTGGTATTGCTGAGTGCGCACTACGATCATCTGGGCATAAATCCCTATAGTGTCGGTGATAGCATCAACAATGGTGCGGATGATAATGGATCGGGTACGACGGGTGTACTGATGATGGGCGATGCGTTTATGCAGGCGGTAAAAGCGGGGAAAGGACCTAAACGCAGCATCCTCCTGATGGCTGCTACGGGTGAAGAAAAGGGATTGCTGGGATCGTCTTGGTATATCAGTCATCCTGTGGTCCCCTTAAATAAAATCATCAGCAACCTCAATGTGGATATGATCGGTCGCACGGATACCTTGCCGCATCCTGATCACAATTATATCTATATCATCGGTGCTGATCGATTGAGCAGTGATCTGGATGCGATCATCAAGAAGACCAATGCGACCTATACCAAACTGGAACTGGACGAACGTTTTAATGTGCGCAATGATCCTTTTCAATTGTACTTCCGTTCGGACCATTATAATTTTGCGAAGCAGGGTATACCGGTGACATTTTTCTTTAGCGGTTTTCATGCGGACTACCACAAAGCGAGCGATGAAATCGGTAAGATTGATTTTGATATCTTATGCAAACGGACGCAACTGATCTATTATACGGCATGGGAACTGGCCAACCGGGCGACAAAGCCTGTGGTGGACAAGAAGGTGGAATAGTTACAGGGAAATGATATTTAGAAAAGGTTAATTATAAATATGTTCAAAAGAAGGGGTATAGTTTTTTATGGACTATAACCCCTTATTATTGGTTTAGGTGGTGAGATTAAAAAGAAATAAATGGAAGGTAATTTTGTATGCCAAAGGCATATGATCAAGGTTTTAACAGGACATTGACACCTTCCATTCTATTTTGTAAAGCTGTTGCGATCTCACCTATCAAAGTAGGGGTCAGAATCGGATGGCCCATATTGTCGTAAGCTTGGATAGCACATAGAAATATCTTAGGACTTGGACATACAGGTGGAAAAATACCTACCAGTGTATAATTATTTGGATCACAAATATTGCCGGGAAATGTAATCGGGGTATATGCGTACCAAGCCATAACAGTTAGTTAGCACATTTATTACTATCATCCAAGCGGACATTGATCGTGTCGATCTCCAGTTCTAGGGCATTTGAAATTTCCAGACGCAGCATCATATCGATATGGGGCAAGCCTGCATGATCTTCGGCTTGTATGGCTGCAACAAAAAGTTTGGATTCGGAAGATTCGGGTGGTGTATCTCCCAATAAGGTATAATTGGTCGGATCCTGAGGATCACAAGAAGGCAATATGGGTGTAAAGGTGTACCATGGCATCATGAGGGTGCTTTTATCAATCAAAAAGCGTAAACTTTAATCTAGCCTACTCTGTTACAGGATTTTCGGCATGCTCCTTGGTTTTGACCGTTGGGCTGTAGGGCAGCAAGATCAGGGACTTTCTCTTGAATGAACTGCATCTTCACACCGGATGAGCAATTCCAAAGACTTAAGCAGTATTCACGCTACTTAAGTCTTTGGTAATTACATCATGGGACAACCGAAAGCGCCAGCAGCGGTATCAGCAAAATCAGAATCGGTACGCCCCATTTCGGGTTTGAATTTGAACAGTATTTTGAAAAAAGAAAGTAAGTATTTGGTGTTTAAATTTGATATGCTTTTTTATGTTAAAGTCCCATCGGTCCTGGATCATGAAATCAAATCAGGCTAGCATCGCCTGCTGCTGGACAAGAGGACATTGGTGGTATCTCGTCTATTCTGAAGTGCTTGCGCCATCTCTCCCCGCAATGCGCTGGTGATAATGGGCTGTCCTAGATTGTCGTTTGCCTGTATAGCGGTTAAAAAATAATTGGGTCCTGGAGCAAATGGTGGTACAGAACCGACCAATGTCCAATTGTTGGGATTGGTAGGACTGGATCGACGTGAAGGCGTATATATATACCAAGGCATAATGGTGATGCTTTTATAGATCAAAAAGCCTAAACTTTAATAAATGCCTACTCTGTTAAAGGATTTTCGGCAACCTCCTGTAATCGTATATCATGGTCCATGGTGAAACAGGAGTATGAAATACTGTCCCCTATGAACTCGTTGGTAACACTAAGTTCGAGAGAAATCGGATGGGGAGGTTAGCAGAAGATTGACAGTTTTGCTGTCGGTAATTTGACAAATATTTTGAAAAAATATGAACAGAGAAACTGTCAAAGATGTTGCATTTTTAGGGTAAAATCTTTGACAGTTTCTGGAGTTTTACCTGCCCATAATCTTTTTCTTCAAGACGGTATAGCCCTGGCGGGTCAAACCCACGTGCATGGCTTTGGTACCGACCGATGCAATGGTGCAGAACAAGGGGTTTTCGGCTTCAAACTTGACGATCCGATCTGTAGAGGGTTCGTTCAACAGTAATATCCGATGCTGCGAAGCCTGTTCATTCTGGACAACGATCTGCTCGATATGCGCGGCAACTTCATGGAAATCTTCGCGTAGTGCCAACACATCGCGATAGCTCATCGATAGCACTATACCGGACTCCAGCATCTGGATATGATTGGTCCGATCTTCGCCACGGAGCAGGCTTGATGCAAAGAGGATAATTTCGTTTTTCTTCCAGATCTGGGTACCGTAATTGGTTCCTCTGGCTTTGTTGTAATAGTAACTGTGTACCATCGCCTGCGCTGAATACCAGATGCGGCCTTCGTGGGCAGGGCCTGGAGATTCGAGATCTTGGTATTTGATCGTTTTTTGGATCTGACATAGGGGTGCAGCACGCTCAAACAATAAGGCTTGCCTGTCGGGAGTCATGTTGAGCTTGGTTTCAATGTACTGTTTGATCAATTGGTGTTTATAATCTTTCATAATTGATTTATATATTAACGTGGATCCCTAGGTTGGAATCGATATCGGATTGGGTGGATATCATGCTATTGGTTAATCTGTTCATGGTCTGCTTGGTGTTAGTTTAGTCTGCGATACGGTACCTGATCCAAATCATAAAGGGATAAATAACCGTACTGTTTGCCGTGGCGCTGTTGACCGTCGGGAGCGGGGTGCTGGAGACAATAATATCTTTGACTCCCGGTTTGTCATCTGCTGCAATGGTCTCTTTGTCAAAACTGACATGCAGCTGCGCTTCCCAGGTACTGGCAATGCCCTCGGCGAGGGTCGCTCTAAAATTGGGGGGCATGTTGCTGATCTGCGCGATCTGGTTGACATGCAGATCAAAATGGGTGTTCATAAAGAGTGCGAAATCCGAGCGGATTTGCGCGATCAGAAATTGTTGTTCTGTTAAAGTAAGTTGGAACAATTCGTTTTGGAAGGCAGTGACGCCAGCATTGTTTAGGATCTGTTTCATTCTAATTATATTTTTTTAGGTGCTTATTTAGTAAAATTCGGAACTTTAAAATCTAATTTCAAGGATATTAAATGGCTATTTTCGGAAATGTACATTTTTTGTACATCGTTTTTGTAAATGTATGTATAACATAAAATACAGTTAATTTACTTGTAGTTTATTTTTGTTAAGCTTGTATTCGAAAACGTTTTCGCTATTGAAAATGATTTTATAACTTTATGTTTCTATTATTTACAAAAATAGCATAGTACCATTTATCAATTTATAATTTAACCTATATCTTTTCTCTATGATTAATGTCTACCTGAAAAAGCATGTTTTTTATTTGCTCGCCATTGTATTATTTGCTTTTGTGATAAATCTTGGAACTGCCTTTGACAATGTGATGATGCGTATGAAACAACCATTATTCCAGCAGGTATTGGTGGCGACTGTCGCAATGCTGTACCTCTATTTATATATTGTCCAGAAGATCTATCATTATTTTTTCTTTCGTATGGCCTGGTTTATCGGGCTAAAACCTCTGCTGAAAGCGGGCATATTTGTGATCGCTGCAGCCGTTCTGATCAGCTTGATCCATGTCCATATTTTAAATTTGCTGTTGGCCCAGCGCAACCACGGAACAGTCTTTACTTTTGATTACTTTACAACTGATTTCTGGTTTTTCTTTCTTCCGCTATTATCGTATGTGATCATCTTATATCTTAAACCGAACAGGCTTTTATTTAGGCTGCCAGCAAGAAAAACGGAAGAAATGTCTAATGGGCATGCTCCTCAAGCACAGGAATTGCTCCAGCAGATCGTCGAACCTATTGAAATGGACCAGGAGGATGAACTCTTGAAAATATGGCGCATCAGCAGGGTCAAATCATTTGTATTTGATTATTTTAGAAAGTTTTCTAAGGAAGAGCGATGGCATCTGGAACAGGATATTCCGCTCTGGAAAGTTGTTATTCTGGAGAAATCCGAATTGATCATGTTTGGCTATTTTATAAATGGTGAAAAATGGGCATTGCATCATGTGGACGACAAGATCTTAAGCAATCCATGGTTGGTCAAGGTAAGCCAAAATTGTTATATCAATATGCTGTATGTAGTCGATGGACTGTGCCGCCGCAGTATGTTGAAGATGGATCTAAAAATGGGAAATCGGGTTTCAAAGGAGGTCAATATGGAATTGGTCATCCTCCATGAGGAAATAAGAGCGATCCTGCTGTCGACGACTAATTCGGATAAATTGGATCAACTTTTGATCGTGACGCGAAGGATGAAAGTCAACTATAAAAATTTTTGGGAAAGCACTTTCTTGGATCAACTGGACGAAAATAGACTGATGGATCCCGTGGGATCGATCAACCGTAAAAACAATTAGAAGTCAGTCCAATTGTTCGCATTGCAGCCAGCCAAGCCTAGTTTCGGAGGATCGGTGAGCACATCGTTTTTGATTTTTGCACATTAAAATCAAGGCTTCCACATGTCGGATCCTACCTGTTTGTGAACGCTCCCGATTTTTTAAAGAAGCTCATCCCATTCCAGTCGTCGGGAGTCTCACCAATATATGATGTCGAGGATTTTTATGGTTTGGTATAAGTCAAAAGCCCGTTGGTCGAGAATATTTAAATAACGATCGTAAAACAGCTAAATTTCCTTTCGTTAAGCCTAAATATATCATGATAAAAGAAAATCTAGCTAAACTACCGATCTTATTACTGACGTTGATTTTTTGTGTGCATCTGATTTTTGCTCCAGGAAGAGCTGCAAATACTGGAAAGGAAGATCTGCTCCATAATAGCCGTTCAACTTTGGGAGATACCGCGGTTCCTGACAGTTTATTGAGCAATGATTCTTTTGAACTTGTCGAACTTGACAATTACTCAGTTGCACAGCTTCATCATGACATGCCAGGCGGTGGTATACTGGCTGCCCGCGATCTTTCTTTTGGTCAAAAAGAAATTAAAATGCCCGTAATCATGACCGGGCTGGATCAAGGGATCGCATATCTGATAGTCTCCAGCTGATTAGAAGAATTATATCTTGTGTTTAAAATAACTAAAAGATATGTAATGATTTCCGAATAATCAATATTTAGTCTATAAATTTATATCTTGGCGTTAAAAATACGAAATGATTTGTGTATATGCTGATGATTATTTATAAAGATAATTATAAAAATACATAGAAATACGATGATTGAAGTGGATAGGAGCATAAAGCTGCTTATAACAGGAATGATATGCTTGACAACGATGGCATGTAACAAGGAAAATAAGTCAACATTATGGCCGGCAAAATTTACCTGTGAAGTCGATGGAATCACTTATAAAGATCAAACACCCTATATCCTTCCTCCTGGCGCAAAGCGTACGCCCTCTTTCAACTATCACTTTGATGATCTTCAAAAAGGAATATATTTTTCTTCTCGATTGGCGCTGGTCAATCAAGGGCAAAATGAGGTGGGCGGGTATGCCATTATGATTGATATTCCTTTAAAGGACCCGTTAGCAATCAACAAGGAATATCAATTTGTCGGGATGGCAGGAGAAGAGCATAACATGCCCATCAACTACTTGTACAGGTACCGCGAGAAAGGATTGGCGTACTGCCATGTTTACGCTAATGGTGAAATGAATAAGAACAGTTTTGGAACCGGAAAATTAATAATACAATCTTTTGATCTGGAGAAATCGCAGGTGGTGGGTCAAATTGAATTTTCGGTTCCTTCGCCCGTGTCCGAGGATGCGCATAAACTGCTGTCTTTTAAAGGACAATTTGATACCGGCATAAACCAAAATTAAAGGGATAACCATGAAAAAAAATATAGGTATGAAACCGATGAAGAGATTAACGATAATTACTTTATTCCTGATCTGTGTTTCTCTGATCGTGACCATACAGGCATGTGATGATAAGGAAGGCTATGCAGATGCTCCTGATTTTAATCGGGGCCCTTATCAGATTTCTGCAGCAGGAATTGATACGGTTATATCGGCTAGTAATACGGTTGATTGGCAGTTTTTGGATCTTATCATAGATGGGAAGCAAGTGCTATTATCTGATCAATCAATTGAGGTCAAATCTAAGAGGTTTTCTTCGGATGGGCCAGAGGTCGTGTATTTAATAACCGGCCAATGGTTTATTCTGGAAAAAGTGGACCGGCACAAGTTGCGTTTTGCAGTGTATCATAACGATGATGAGTCACTACGGAAACTTGACATCACTGTACATCATGGAAACGGTGTGAGGCAAATCTCCATACAACAGCAATCCAAATAAGTAGGGAAGGAGCTGGTGTTCGCGGCTCAAGATGTCGATGATGACGCCGTTTTGATCTATCTGTGCTGATAGGAGCAAAAATTTTGTTCGGACGCCTCCTGCGGATTAACCTTGTGGTCTCATGCTGCATCGTGGACACCAATCCGTATAAAGGGATATCAAGTATTGATCAAAAGGCAGTTCTTCTATTTTATTCCCTGTTGTAAGATATTGTAAATCGGATCCTTACGCAGCACCTCCTGATTTCTGAATTGACCTGTTTGTCGGATGATGGTCTTTTAACGATCAAAATGTCGATCTCGGTTCTCTTTATATGGAATGGTGTAAAATTGATCTTGTGCCTACTATTTCCTTGAAATAAATAATAGTTTAATAAATGTAAAATATCGATTTAATGAGCTAACGATTTTTTTACAATGCAGCATTTTTTGTTTTTTTAGATTTATTTTTAGTATTCTTATGCATTTGTTGTCTGTCCTAACAAGAGAGACCTTCAACTCATGACAAGTTAAATTATGTGGGGAAAGTGTTATAAAACACATGTTCGTATGGTGGTTCATCTACTCTTTTGGGTAGCGGTATCGCTATTATATTATCTTTCGTATGAAAGGCTGGTCGGGGAGTACTATTGGATTTTTATGATGAAGGACTTGTTTGTCACGTCCACCTTATTTTATCTGGCTTCTTGGTTATTGCCAAAATGGGTATTAAAAGGTAAGATCTTGCTGTCTTTAATTGGGATTGTTTTTTCTTTCTTGTGGTGGGTGGGCTGTACCTATGTCATCTGTAAAATCGGTTCGGATATGATACCTCCATCTGAGTCTAAAATACATGCCTATTTTAATATTTTTTTGGAGGATGGTTTTTGGGGTGCATTTTCATATCAAAATCTATCCGATGTTATTCTTGATTTTCTATTTTTAATTTCCCTTCCACTATCACCCAAGCTGACTAAAGTGATTTTTGAGGATGCGCATAAATTAACGGTTTTGGAACGCGATAAGGCCAGCCTGGAACGCGATAATCTGCAATTGGAACTCGATACATTGAAATCACAGATATCTCCCCATTTTGTTTTTAATACCTTGAACAGTATCTATCGTATGGCTGAAAAACAAGATCCCAATACGTCTGATTCGATTTTGAATTTATCAAATTTATTAAAATACATCTTGTACCAGACCAAAGGCGATCGGATTTATATCATACATGAGGTGCAGTTTTTGAAAGATTTCTTACACCTGATGAAGCTGCGGTATCCAGAAGACGTGAGGATCGAAATCATAACGGAGAATACCGATGAACCTTACCAGATCGTACCGCTGATATTAATGCCTTTTATTGAAAATGCAATTAAACATGGGCCGGATCGCAGTCGGAAAGACGCTTGGGTGAACGTGTCGATCAAGATTGAAGATGGGGTGCTCAAGTACCAGGTCTCCAATAGTGTCAATAATCGGGCTGAACAGCACCAAAACGGTGGCCTAGGGCTGCAAAATATAAAAAGAAGATTGGATATTTATTATCATGGCCATTATTTGCTTGATATAAAACAAGATGATCAGCTTTATAGCGTATTATTAGAGATTAAACTTTGAAAGGGAAAATGATGAGATGTATCATAATTGATGATGAAGAGCTGGCACAGGAAATACTGGTGTCTCACTTAAAAAAGATTGGAGATATGGAGATTCTGGGGGTGTATGACAATGCAATGGATGCGAGGATGATGTTGAATTCTAATGAGGTGGATCTTGTCTTTTGTGATATTCAGATGCCTGATGTCAACGGTGTCACATTTCTAAAAAGTTTGCGAAATCCACCTTTATTTGTATTTGTGACGGGCGATCCTTCCTATGCACTGGAAAGTTTTGAACTCCATGTGCTGGATTATATTTTAAAGCCGTATGGTGTGGACCGGTTACTCAAAACGTTGGAGAAAGCACATGCCTATCTGGACGGTGAAAAAAAATCCAATTCGGAACGCAACTTTCTGATTATTAAAGATCGATCCCACATCATTATATCTCCATACAACGAGGTCTTTTATATTAAAGGGGATAAGGATTATGTCTGGATAGAGACTTTGGAAAAAAGATATAATGTATGGAAGAGATTGATCGATATGGAAGCGGCATTATTCAATGCGAAGCAGTTTGTGCGGATCCATAAGTCTTATATCGTTAACTTGGATTTTGCAAAACGCGTAGAAGGCAATGTGATGATCATGAAAGGTAGCATAGGAAATATTCCGATCGGCGGACAGTATAGAACGGAGCTTTATCGAAGGTTGGGACTTTCGGGAAATGAATAATATTGATGTGCTATAGCGCTGGATTGTAGGTGTGCCGACCGAAGGTATTTGGACAGGAAATGATAGACGACCATCTCTTGTTCGCGTTGTTTTTGAGCAAAAATTCGATTGAAGAACATGTGGATCAAAGCAGCCATGATGGCTTGAGGTTGCTCTTTAAATTCAGGTGTATCGAGGCATTTGATGCTGATCTCCTTTATTCGGCTGTTATAATGATCAAGTGCATGCGATATCTCAGGATATTGATCGGATAGGTTCTTGAAAAAGTCATGAATCAGATGATACTTTGCCCGATAAGTCATATCCATGGAATAGCGCAGTTTTTTATAATGGCTAAATTCAACCAGAAACTGATCTCTTATTTTTTCGGTGAGCGCGATTTTTTCAGAAACCGTGAGATGAAAGGACGACAAGATGAAATGGGCTCCTTTTAGGGCAATAAGCCATCTTAAATTGGCATTGTTTTCTGTTTTTAAATGCGGCAACAGATTCAGGATCAATTCACTTTCTGCGTGAAATAGCTGTTCGCAATAGCCCATATTGCTGGCTCCATACCGTTCTAATTCCCGATCGTAAGTATCATACTGTATGTTGAAGATCTTCTTTTGTGAAATAAAAGGTTCGCAGTACTGATTGATGAACTGGATGATGTCCGCGAGAGCATGTGTGCCTTGTTCGCGGAGTTTTATCCTGATTCTTACATGTGGATCGGGATCGCTGTAGCGGATAAAAAACCATTTTTTTAGATATTTTTTTTCATGGAGTAGCGCAATTAGTTTTGGGATGGGATCGGAGAGAATCCGATCAAAGGTACGTTCTGCAGCATACAGTTTTACATACAGCCACTCTGTGCCTAATGGAAATTGTCTTGTCATGGTTGCTGCATATGCCGAAGATAAGGGGGCAGTGCTTTTATAATGCCCAACTTTGCAGGGAATAATGATTTCATTGTTAAAATGCTCACCATTTTCGCCTTGGACAACACTCTGATAATGATCGTATAAATATTCTACTATCGTCATGTTATTTTTTGATAATTCTTGTAACAGCACTTTTGCTCCCATGACGCTGTTAAGATCAAGGAATAGCTCATGGTCTCCTTCGGTCAGGAGTATGCGATCGGGGAGGCCATATTTAGATTTGAGAAAGCTGATACTTTGCTGAATATCCGTTTCATGGTGACTGGATAAATGTTGTTGTTTGATTTTCCAGCGTGCTCGGGAGAGGATAAAATGTTTGTAGGTAACACGTGGTAAATACGTTTTTGCAGATAAAGAACCCCAGTCCCATTGGAGATCCATGCCCCAATCTTGCTTCTGCAGATCGCATAGAAATCGGTATATGACCATCCCATAGTGAAAATTATGTGCACTACTGAGGCGGGGAATAATTTCTTTGTTTAACCTTTTGGAAATGAGCTTGATATTGCCATCCTTGACGGTCACCTCGATATCTTCCAGTTTAATCGTATACTCATCTTGCACCGCGGCTTGACAGATGATGGGGATCTCATACTGGTAGAGAGAAGATCGTGCAAGGACATTGCCTGCTCTTGCATTGGGCAGAAAGATGATTTCTGCTAAAATAGCTCCTTCGACCTGTTTTTCCTCATAGGCAGCGATTTCTAAAAGCTTTTCTTTTAATTTGGGATCTAAATGGTCAAATCTTGTCATTAGGGGCAAGGCTGAGGCTCCACCGGCTTTTAAAAGATTGAATTTATAAGGACCATCAGCTTGATGGTTGTCCTGGTCCCATAGCAGATTTCCCAGCAGATACATGCCCAAGATAGGCTTGTTGGCAATCGCTTCAGCTTGCCGCTGAAAGCGCTGAAGATCATGTTCTTTTAATTCCAGAACCTGCAACCTGGCTGCTGTGTGATCTGATTTTTCGTCCATTAGCGTTTGCATGATGGCGTTGAATCTTTCCGCTGGATCTGGAACGGAACTGATGTTGAAATTTTCCAGAAGCGGAACGGTTTCATCCGAGAGCGAACTGGCCATCCCATAGCCAATACCTATTTCTGGATCTAATGCTTCCATTAATGGAATCTTCCTCTCGCCATATTTCGACTGAAACTTGTTGATAAATGTAATCAGGTCCGGAGATCGGGTATTCTTGTTGAGGATGCTCAGCTCTGTGAGCTCTTGAGATAGCTGCTGGATCATGGCAGCATCGATCTGGTTGGTCACGGTATCTCTTCGGTAATCGACTTGATAGATATGTTTGAAATGACCAGCTACAGAAGCTTGAATCTGTTGTTGGAGCGCAGTCAGTTTCGAGAGGTCATAGGGAGCATCCCTATGCTGTGTGACCTGTGCGACCTCAGGAAGTAAAGAGAGGTCTATTTTGTCTCCTAAATGTGAAGATAGCGTGGTCATCAGTTCGTGTGAACGCTCTCTGGTGACGATGGGCTCTAACTCGGGAATGAGCAATTTTATTGCGATCAGCTCATCAATATACCCACTAGCTTGATCTTTGCTGAGTCCAAGGGCAGTCAATGATTGTGTCATTGCATGGTAGGTTATGCCTTCTTTTGCGAGGTTGATGAGGTTGGAAAGTAATGGATTATCTTGGATTTTGCGCCATTGAAAATAACGATTTTCGCCTTGATCGATGTATCCAATATAGGCAATTGTCGTTTGTTGATAGACTAGGGTGCTATTGGGAAAATAGGTCATATTTTCTTTGATCGCTGAATCTGACAGGAGCTCTTGGCTCGCTTTCAGTCGTAATTCTTGATCAAAACGGATGTGGCTCACGATACTCTTTGCTAGTTGTAAGGAGGTCTTGGCCCATGAAAATTGACCGTAGGAAATGCCAGCAAATTGTCCAAAGGGAGTTGGCCGGCTTGACATCCGGATCAGGTATCTGTACAGGGTCGTGAACAGTTTTTCTTTCTTTTTATGTGTCCCCGTTTTGGTATATTCAACAAGTTGATCGTATACTTCGGTATTTGCGAAATATAATGCCTGAAGTGTTTCCGGATTTTCGAAGAATTGCAAGATATAGGAATAGACCTCTTCTTGGGAAGACAATGGGTTCAATTTGTCTAAAACTGCTGTTGAAAATCGAGGGGTTCTTAATAAAAAAAAATCAAACGGTAGCAGGGGATTCACAGATTTCGGATTTTAATTTGAAAACTATTTTTTCGACACAACGGCTAAAATTGGTGTAGGAAATCGGTTTGGATAACTCAAATATGGGTCCTGCAGGAAGCGGTCCTCTGTAGAGATGTAAAGGAATCCCGGAAATCAAGGCAATGCATGAAGAGGCGGGGAGCTCGCTACCAATACCAAAAAGGATCAGATCATCTCTTCTGTTGATGTAATCGCTAATCATATCGATGGCCATGGCATCGTCTTCGATCAATATGCAGGAATATCTTTGCATAAGCGCGCCTCCCTTTTTCTAGTTGGACTTAATGGGTCCGAGTGGTGAGCGAGGTAATTCCGCCACTATCTTCTTCATCAAATATTCCTTTATGCGCAATGGCAACGTGATCTGCACTGGCAACGATTTCGTTTTCGATCATTAAAAATTGTTCGATCAGCTCTAGGTTCAAATTTTCCATCATTTTAAGATTTAGTGATAATTTGTTTTTCCCTAAACTCGCTCATCTATGTTCTGAAAAAAAATATTCTCGACCAACTTGATTTTGACCTATACCAAAGCCTGTAATTACTCTATTTGTCGGTTGATAGGATTGAAAGTGCGTTTTTTGATCTATTTTTTGTAGTGGTCGAGGAATAACTTGGTTTGGTGTAGCTGGTATTTGTATTGGTCGAGAAACGAGCTTGGTATTTGGTTATTTTAATAAGTTTTTGGAAAAAGAAAAAGCACATTGGGAACACCATTTTCTCTTCTGGAAAGTTGTCATGTTGGAGAAGTGTGAGATGATCACAGTCGGTTATTAGATCATTGGGAGGATACAGCTGCTGATGGCAAGTGGAGAAGTTTTGGCTTGGCTTTTAATAAATGATACACATGTAGGTCCTGGTCGACCTACATGTGTATTCAATAAATAGGGGTGCATTGATTACTGATGCATAAAAGGTATAAATCGTTGTCAGATCACGCTCCTCAAGAATGCCTGCAAATTTTGAAGCCTGTCTTGTAATAGACTGCCCTAGCTCTGCAGAGCAGACAGCGGCATGTAAACGCGACCCCTATTTTCGGGGTAGCTGTGTATGGCACCTCTTATTTCCTAAGATTATTGCTGCTTCCCATTTAGCGGCTGGAACTTAGTAAATTTCCTAAGAAACACCTCATAAATTGATATTTGTTTAGCTGTTCTATTAAGTATTTCTTTCCTTGTTAACTAAATTTAGATGTTACGAAAAACCAAAGTAGCATTATGTCCACCAAATCCAAAAGCGTTGCTCATAGCGGTTTTGATGATCTTTTCCATGGGTTTGTTTTTGACAATTTGAATAGTTTCTGGAATGTCCGTATCCAGTTCTTCAATATTGATGGTTGGCGGAATGATATTGTCAGTAATCGATTTTATAGCTAAAATAGCTTCAATTGCTCCAGCTGCTCCCAACAAATGGCCGGTCATGGATTTGGTGGCACTGACCCACAAATTTTTGGAACCTTTGAACGTTTTTTCAACGGCTTTTAGTTCTGCAATGTCGCCAACAGGTGTGGAGGTGGCGTGTAAATTTAAATAATCCAAATCCGAAAAATTGAGTTTTGCTTCTTCCATGGCAAGCTGCATGGCTTTTGCGGCTCCTATACCCTCAGGATGTGGCGATGTCATATGGTATGCATCTGCAGTCATGGACGCCCCCACCAATTCGGCATAAATTTTAGCTCCTCGCTTTTTGGCATGTTCATATTCTTCCAAAATCAACGCTCCAGCTCCTTCTCCCATTACAAAACCATCTCGATTTTTATCAAACGGACGACTGGCTGTTTTAGGGTCTTCATTTCTCGTGCTCATCGCTTTCATTGCAGCAAAACCACCCACCGAAGCTGCGGTAATGGGCGCTTCGGAACCACCGCTCACAAAGACTTTTGCTTTGCCCATGCGGATGTAATTAAACGCATCCATAATCGCTGTATTGGCTGTGGCGCAAGCTGAGACCGTGGTATAATTGATACCCTGTAAACCAAATTTCATCGAAATCATTCCAGAAGCCATATTAACAATCAATCGGGGCACAAAAAATGGGCTGAATCGGGGGATATAATTCCCGGTTACGTAATTTTCAACTTCTGTTTCAAAAGTTTCCATTCCGCCTTGTCCTACTCCCCAAATCACGCCAATGTCGAATGGATCGATGGTGGAAATATCTAAACCCGAATCTTCCAAAGCTTGCGAGGCACTGTATAAAGCGTACTGCGTAAATAAATCGCTTCGTTTTATTTCGTTACGATCCAAGTATTTTTGGGGCTCAAAATCTTTTATTTCGGATGCAATTTGGGTGCGAAATTTGGACGCATCAAAACGGGAAATAATGCCCGTATTGTTTTTTCCTTCAAGGCTGTTTTTCCAAAAGGTGTCTACATCATTTCCCAATGGATTGATGGTACCTAAACCTGTTATGACAACTCGTTTCATGTATTTTTTTTTATTTCAGTTTTAAATAAATTGGAAGAACCTTTGGCAATTAATCTCGTCTTATCGGCATTCCAAATCTCACATTCTGCGTTGATGAATTGCCTTCCTTTCTTGATAATAAGCGTTTTTGCGATGATGGTCTCCCCTGATTTTGCGGTTGAAAAATAATCAATCACATTGTTGATGGTGGTGTAAAAATATGCTTCATTTAAAGAAAACATGGTAGCACCCAAAACGTCATCAACAATAGCTGCAGTTACACCGCCGTGCAGATTTCCAATGGGATTGAGCCACTCGGGGCGAATCCGGTATTCAAATTCTAATGCACCCGTTTCTACACTTTTCACAACAGGATTTAACCAATGCATAAATGGCGATGGCGATGCCGTAAACTCTTGACCGATACAGGATTTCATTATTTCTATTGGACTCATATTATATAGTTTATCTTTTCTAAGTGTTCTTTCTGGTGCTTCCTTAAAATCAAGCTGTGTTAATGGTACTCATCTCAAAAAGATTGGATGGTTAATGGTCAACATACCGATGGATATATTGTTTGTCCAGTTTTTTAGATGACGATTTCATCATTGATAATTTTTACAATCCGATCTAATGCCCAATATAAATTTTGGGGTGCATTCGTTACTTTTGAAAGCAAAATTCCGCCTTCAATCAACATTAAAAAGGTGGTTGCGTATTCTTTTGAATTGATATCTGGACGAAATTCATGTTGTTTTATTCCCAATTCAATCATATGCTCCAATCTTTTAGTCCAACTGGCAAAAGCATCTTGAACGGCAGAGGTCATAAATGGCAGCGCATCGTCTGTTTCGATAGCCGCATTTAACATGGGACAACCGCCGGTTTCGGAAATAGCAAACCAGTTGTTTCGATAAAATTGGGTATATGCAATGAGTTTATCGTAGGCGCTGGTTTCCAAGGAAACAGCGCGATCAGCATTCTTCGCTAATTCCGCTGAACTATGTTTGAATACAGCAATCATGACCTCTTCTTTATTTTCAAAGTTGCCATAAATACTACCTTTTGTCAAGCCGGTAGCAGTGGTCATATCTGATAAAGAAGTTCCGGCAAATCCATTTTTATTAAAAAGTACAGCCGTTTTTTCGATGATGAATTGCCGAGTTTGTTCTGCTTTTGACATTATTTTTTAAAAATATTTTTTAGTCATGATTGAACAAAGATACGATAATATACCGAACGGTATATATTTTATGAGATTTATAATTTAAACCTCGTAGGGCTAGCAAGTATAGACTTATTGTATTTTTTCTCTTAATGTAGATGACTGTTGGCAGGATTGTGAAAAACGGTCGAGCACTTCCTACTTTACTCCAATCATCAGTGAAATTTTAATTACAGAAATGTTTTAAATGCTTTTTTTGTGCATTGGTCGATCGTAATTTAGTATTGTTGATCAACACAGCAGTCATCCGAAAAGGCTTATCAAATAGAGTAGGAGTAATTCTTTTATAAACAAAATATGAATAATTTAGAATTAAAAACGATCGGCGTCCAAGAAATGGATATGAACGAAATGGTACAGGTTGATGGAGGTATAATTCCTGTACTTGCTCTAGGTTTTGCTGCAGGAACTTTTTCTTTGGCTTTAGGTTATTATGCTGGTAAAGCATTATATTATGCAACTCATTAATTATAAAGTTATGACGGATTATCAATTTAAAGAATTATCTTTTGAGGAACAAAAAGATACCAATGGTGGTGGGCTTATTCCATTAATTCTATTGGCAATGTATGTTGGATATAAAGATGCTGAGGCCGCCAATAAATAAGTAATATTGAACACTAAAAAACTGGATTGGGAAAATGGTTAATAGGGGTCTGAAAATATTTTTTCTGTTGTCCCCATTTTAATTTCTCTATTACGGCTGATACTTTTATTAGCTTAGTAATTAAAGTTTTGTAGTTTCTAAATTTAGTTTATTCAACATTAGATTGACAACTTTAGATCTAGTGTTGAATAAACTTTTATATTCTAAAAATACACAAAAATATGCTGTAGTATTTGCTGCATCGCACGCTCGGATGATACTAGATCTCAAAGTAATCTCAATGACCTATGATAGGTGTCTTGCTGTATAGATCGTTAATTTAGACTCCTATGTCGGATAGATAATCCTAAATAATCCTGCCATAACATTCTCCTGGATAAGCTTCACTATAATCTTCAAATAACTTCGTGATTCTGACAGTACTGCCTATTTTAATGTGGATTTGATTTTCCTTATTCCTACAAGTAGGTATTGATATACTAAACCAAAAATGTTTTCTCCGGTAAAATCACTGGCCAGTGATGGTGGTAAAAGTTCGTAAATACTGATACCAAAATACTCGGCAATTTTGTAGACCTGATCTACTTTTACTTTTGTTTCATTCCTTTCAATTTTTGAATACGCGGCTTGCGACATCTCCAGATGATAAGCAACTGCTTCTTGTGATATTTTTAGATTTTCTCTTTTCTGTCTAATAAAAGTTCCAATCTTATGTTTTGACATAACTTATATTAAAATTTCCAATAGACAAATTTAAGAATATAACTTGAGGTTATAAAATTTACATGTGTTAAAACTGTAGGTTGTAGTTTAAAACCTGTGGTTGTGGTTTAGTGTGTTCTATTTCAGGAGTTTTGAGAGGTAATAAAATCAACAATCATGGAAGAAAAATTAAACAATAGTCATGTGGTGGCACTAAGTCCAGAGGAAACAATAGCAATAAATGCGGGCAGTCAGCGAAGGGGCGAGAAGCTTAATAATTGGTTTGAAAAGATGTGGATGTTATTTACAAGCTAATCATTTAACTGAGAATCGAAGTAAAGATTTCTAATCCAGCTTGAGGCCGAACAATCTGGATTAGAACGGTTTCAATAAGATAGGCTGATAGATGTAAATATTTATTAATCGAACTGTTTTTAATCTGAGCTAATTATAATAAGATCAATAATCAGAAGATCCAACTTTGCATGGCACTATTTCGTTTCAATTTGTGGTGAAATAGTGGTGGTCGTGTCATAAAAACCTCCTGAAATACTCAATTCAGGAGGTTTTATTTCTAATATGAGAATGCAATAATTCTGATGGGCTATCTGTATCAATCGTCTATAAAACTTCGAAAAGGTCCTTATATTTTACTGTCGTACCATTTAATTTCATTTCAATCGCGGATTTTCCTTTTGGAGCAAAGGCTGGAATAATAAAACGAATTTCATCAGTGCTTCGATAGATACTATTGGCATATGCTCCTCCTAGAGTGGTTTGTATGTAGAGCAATCCCTTACCTTTAATGGTTACAACATCTCCTGGATAGCCCTTGAGTGGTGATATGTTATCGACCTGAAAATCGTGTATATACAGCTTTTGCTTTTTAGGGGCATAATAACTTTCATTGTAATTGATATTTACACCATATCCTATCTGAATTTCTGTTTCTCCGATGACGTAGCCCGGAATGATGAAAGATATTTGACCATTTTGAGCGATAGCACCTTCTCCGATCCCATTTCCGATAACGGAATATCCGTGACCATCAATAAAATTACCGGTTATTGTAAATGGCTCGCCGACATATCGTGTTGTATTGGCAGGTGTATCCCATTTCAAGTTTCTAACTTCCATTTGCTCTGTACTAGTTACGCTATAAAAAGGACTGCTGTAACTAAAATTGTAAACACCATCTGGAATATTACGCACAGTAAATGATTGAGTTTCATAAGAACTGTTAAAATAATGCGGTACGCTATGTTTGCCTAGATAATACTTGGGTTGATCGGGATTCATAATGTAGGTGTACAGATCGATACCGTTTATATTCATTAAAGAGGGAGAATGAATGACCTTTCTTTCAAAGTGGATATTACTGCCAAGGGGCTTGATCAGTTCTATGGAATCTTTGAAGACGACCGAGTCTTTTCCATTGTAATAACCCAATTGAAATTTAGATCCTTTTAGCCCTTCGATCTCATGAAGATAAATCTGTGATCTGTATTCTATTTTTTTTCCATTGATCAGGATATAAAATGGGGCAGAAAATGGTATTGCATCTCCATTTACCGCTATCCCGGTGAGTTGTATAGGTTCGTTGAGATAGATCTTAGTTTGTGCAGGCGGATTTAACGAGCCCAAGATCTGAATACTGGCGACTTCTCTATTGGTTTTATAGCCCGATTGATCCCTGATCTGCAAGAAAATAGATACAGTATTGCCATGATAGAATTTGCCCGACTTTGGCAAGGTAAAGGTAAGGCTTTTACGGTCGCTAGAAACTTGAAAAGGTAGCTGGACCTCCTGTTGGTATTGATGTTGATAATACATCTTAATGTTTTCCGTGAGAAATTGGAAATCGCCGGTAACGGTTATTTTATCGTTATTGGGAACTAATTTTAGCTGTAAAAGATCTATTTTAATTCCATCCACTTCAAAAATATTACTTTCGCCACGATAGAATCCGTTTTTAGTTTTGACATATAGTGTATAACGATAACGATCGCCTAATTCGAAATTGCTGCTATGTTGATACTGCAATGTGATCTCACCGATGGAAACTTTGCTTCCAATGCTGACGACAATTTCTTTTTCATTTTCTTTTATCTTTTGGATTATAAATCCATAATCTTCCACCGGCATTCCATTTAATCGAGAAATATTCCCTTTTAAAGTAACCGTTTTTCCTGCCAAGTTACTAAAAGAGGTTGTTTTCAATTGTACAGGGCTGTAGTCAATAGGCTCAATGACTTCTTTTTCTTTACATCCAATAAGTATCCCCAGACAGAATATAGGAATCCAGAATAAGAAAATTTTAGCTATAGATTTAGTTTTCATAATAATTTCTCTTTTTCGATTAATAGATTTCAAGATATTCTGTAGCTGAAACTGTATTGTCGAAATCGAAAGCAGTATCACTAATGTTTATTCTGTATTTACCTTTTGGTAAGTCATCCGGTATTTTAAATTGTATTTTGTTGTTTTGAGATAGGGTATGACGGACTTCAACATCAGCAATTTGTGCTTTGTAGCCATTCATTCCATTACCTTCAATTGTAATTAGACTTCCACTTTTAGCGCGTAGAGGATATATAGAATTAATAATTGTGGGCTTGATCTCCAAAGCTACGGTATTGGATGGTCTTGTCGATCCGATCTCACTAAAATGCTGCACTTTGACTTGATAATTTCCTGCTTTCATCAATGGGATTTCAAAAGTTATTTCACCGTTAGTCGTGCAACTTGAATAGGCAGCAGATGTTTTATCTATTTCTAATGTATAAGATCTGCCCTTGATAAATAAACCTTTCAAGGTTATGATATCTCCGGTATAACTTGCACTGGGGCTGATTGAAGAAATATTTACTTTTCTTACTTTAATCTTGTTGTTGCTTTTATAGCTGAAGTGGTAATTGGTCATTTCCATTGGATATTCACCATCTGGAAGGTCGCCTATACTCAATTCTCCTTTTTTAGAAGCACTGCCTTCTTGCAAGTAATAGGCACGTTTATCTCCTACAGTGACATAACCATAGAAATTAAATTTGGCAGGATCTGGTCCTGACACTTCAAATGTTGTCCCGGGATGCACATAATCGGGTTTTACAATAAAATCATTGGGATCTGGCTCAATAAGATTTAGGGGCTGTGGAAAAGTGACCGTATCTCGTCCATTGGTATAACCCATAGGGAAAGACTTGCCTTTTTGATGGAGGATAAAATCAGAAATGCGTAAGTATTCCGAATGTTTTAAAAAAACATTTCCGATAAATACCTGCAATCCATTGTTATCATAATAATTTTTTGTTGTATATGGTAAATTAACAACATCATTAAAGTAATAACTGTAAGTGGATGGTAACGATAATTTTGCAACTATAAAGGCATTTGCGACGATGGCAGCCAACTGTGGTCCTTTTTGATCCTTGCTAACCAGTCTGAATGTGACATTGTTTCCCTGCTCTAATCCTTCGGGAATTTGAAAACGTATGCTTTTTCCTGCATTAATAATTTCAAAGGGTATCTTAAATTCTTCGTAAGTATAGTAGGAATATACCAGGTCGTAATTCTTTTCGATATTGGTAAACTCTCCATCGACGATTACGGTTTCGCCAATAGCCATTATGAGATTATCTTTCGCCTGCACTTTGAGGTTACTTACCACAAATTGATTTAATTTACTGGTGTACATTCCCTTTTTTGTATTTATAAAATATTTATACAGGAAATATGTTCCCTCTTTATAAATCTCTGGATCAGGAACTTTAAACGTGATTCGGCCTGCTTTTAAAGGTGTTGATATGGAATATTCTTTTTTAATGTAAGTCTCTCCGCTTATCCCATCGACTATAAAACCATGCGATTGGATCGAATCACTATTGTTTAAATACCTGACTTCGGCGGAGAAGATCAGATTATTGCTAGTATTGCTTTCTGGTGACAAAATGACTACTTCTGTTGCGTTTGTATCTGGAGGGACGATGATCACTTCCTTTGCGCAGGAAAACAATAAAAATGTTAGAACACAACATATATAATGTCTAGTTCTTAACTTGCTTAAGGGACTATTTAAATTGGAAAAATTCATTAGATTATTATATAGGCTAAATCTGATGCGCGAATTTCAGATAAAATTCTTGTATTTTAAAATTATTTTATTGTTACCTACGTATTTTTTTTATTTATTATAAATAATATTTCTTTAAACCGTCGCCAATATTAAATCAATTAATCTGGCTTAAGGATTTCCTTTAATTTGTCTCTCTCACATATTTATAGCGCCCACCTCTGTCTTTCTTCAAGGGTTTTTCGAACATATTTTAAATGCTTTTTTTGTGCATTGAGCGATAGTAATTTAGTACTGTTGATCAACAAAGCAGTTATCCGAAAAGGCTTATCAAATAGAGTAGGAATAATTTTTTATAAACAGAAATATGAATAACTTAGATTTAAGAAAAATGGGCCTTCAAGAAATGGAAAAACAAGAAATGGTTAATATCGAAGGTGGCATAAAATTTCCAGGATTAATTACGGCAATTTATGAAGCAATATCTGATGCTGTAGATTGGGTTAAAAACCAGTTTTAAAATTTAACTTTTATAAGTGGGGAACTAATTTCCTATTTAGCACCCCACTTATTTTAATGAAATTGTGTATTTTAAATTTTATGATTCCAAAATATTTTCTTCTTTTCTTTTGTGTAGTACTGTCAATGCCAGTTGTTGGTCAAATATTTTTTGTTGATAGTGCAGATCATACTCCGATTTCAGGGGTAAATATTTATACGAGGTATGGAAACTTAATTGGATTTAGCAACAAAGATGGTCAGTTTGATTTGTTAGATGGCATTCAAGTGAAAGGTGAGGATTTATTAGGACTTGCCGCACAGCATATTTCTTATCAGACAAAGAATATCAATATCCCTTCTTTAAAGACAAAATTTACTGTTCTACTTAATCCCCGTTCTACAAAACTTCAGGAAGTAATAATTAGTCCTAAAAATTCCGATGTAATTGTTTTAAAGGGTTATTTTAGATCTTTGGAAACTTTTAATAAGAAAAATAAGTATTTTATAGACGGTCTTATGGAGTACTATATTCCTTCCAATGGACAAAAATCTCGTTTTCGGCTTCTCGATTATAGGGTATTTTGCGATTCGGTTATAGTGAGAGATTATGATGATAAAATGGGAAGCTTCTTTCTTGTTAGTCATATCGTGGAAATTCCTTTTAAGCATATTCTAAAAAACTCAAAGATATATTCAATAGAAAAGAAACAGCCCAACCTTTCATACATCATGAAAAATGAAAAACAAGCAGGGACTATATCTTATAATAAGGACAGTGAAAGTATGCAGATCTTTATTGATCAGGTTTTACCAGACACTATATTGAAGGATAAAATTTTTAGACTTGAAATCAATACAAAACAAAAAGTACAAGTCGAAAATTATTCATCGTTAGAAATCGAAAAAGCCAATCTGTATCATCTTTTGAACATATATCAACATGAAGTTGCTACTATAAAACGTAAAGCTGAGTTTGGCCATTTGCCATATGAAATATTATCTGAATTTTATATTTTAGATCGAAATTTTATGTCCTCTGACAATTTTAAGAAAATGAAAAAACAATTGTCATCAAATAGCTATAAATCACCAAATAAAAGTAAATATTCAAATGAATTTTGGAAAAATTTGGATCAATATGATATTCCACCTATTAACAACGGTTTGTTAAACCAACTGTATCAAAATCTTAAATTAGTAAATTAATCAGTAGTGTTCATTATCTGAATGAAACTTTGATTTATGCTTTTTATTTGCGTTTTATTGATCGATCAAACTTATTTTTAGTTTATCTAAAAATAAGTTTGATTTTTTTTATTCCAACAACAATATAGTGATAAGCTAAACCAAATACGTTTTCTCCCATAATATCACTCGCTAGTGATGGAGGTAAAAGTTCATAGATACTTACACCAAAATACTCGGCAATTTTGTACACCTGATCTACTTTTACTTTTGTTTCATTCCTTTCAATTTTTGAATACGCGGCTTGCGACATCTCCAGATGATAAGCAACTGCTTCTTGCGATATTTTGAGCGTTTCTCTCTTCTCCCTAATGAAAGTTCCAATCTTATGTTTTGACATAACTTATATTAAAATTTCCAATAGACAAATTTAAGAATATAACTTGAGGTTATAAAATTTACATGTGTTAAAACTGTAGGTTGTAGTTTAAAACCTGTGGTTGTGGTTTAGTGTGCTCTATTTCAGGAGTTTTGAGAGGTAATAAAATCAACAATCATGGAAGAAAAATTAAACAATAGTCATGTGGTGGCACTAAGTCCAGAGGAAACAAGAGCAATAAATGCGGGCAGTCAGCGAAGGGATGAAAAAAGATTAAATCTATGGGAAGTATTGTTTGAATATTTTAAGATGTAAGAAATAATGCCTTGATAAATTCTGAAACGGACTCTTTTCTGATTATAAATGCAAAGAGTGATCCTAACAAATATGCGTAGATATGGAGCGATCTATTGATTTTAGAAACTTTTATGAAAGATAAAAGTATGCTGACAATTAATATATATAGCCAGTAGTGAGCAGCATTGTTTATCCAAGGGATGAAGAGGTGATTGATTTTTTGTAAGGGGAAAAAGAGTGCAGAGAAACCATATAAGCCGAAACTTAGTCCCGAAGCTCCGACCGACGTAAAGTGAAAAACATTTCTTTCTTGATAAACTTGCATTAAATTGGGCAAAGAAATTAATAAGATAATCAGTATGGGAGTTAATAGGTATGCAGCTAGAATTCCGAATTCTTGCATGATATTGCCAAAGGTATCATATCCTAATCCATAAATAACAATACTGTTAAAGAGTAGATGGAGCCAATTGCGATGAATAAAGGCAGAGGTAAGCAGGGTATGGATACGCTTGCCTCGGGCTATTTCATAAGGATGTAAAATCAAGGCATGAAAATAGGATTTGCTGTAAAATCCGATGATGCTACTGATGAGCATGATCGGTACGAAGAGGTACGAATAGGGAGCTTCTTGAAGGGTCGGAAATATATCGAAAAATTGCATCTGCTCGTTAGACTTAATATGTTTTCAAGATAGTGAAAAAATATAAAATACAACCTGTGGTTGTGGTGGATGATGTAGTTATTTGGGAAATTTGGTTAATTCATGATCATTATGGGAAAAACCAATATTATTTATGTGCTCTTGCTTATCGCGATTGTCGGTACGCTTACGGCCTTACCATTTGTCCATATTCCGATTTCGATCTCTGCATCGGGAGTGATTAGACCGCAAACTGAAAACAGCAAGATCATATCGCTGGTCAGTGGCCGTGTTGTCGAAAGTCGTATCCATGGAAACAATCAGAAGGTGGTGGAAGGTGATACCTTATTTGTAATCGTATCAAAAGATCTACAGAATAAATTGGAGCTGAATGAGCATCTGGAGGCTGACTATGCACAGCAGATCGCAGATCTAAAGCTCCTCCTTTCTAGCAATTATAAGGGCTTGCGAAGTGGCTTGTATCAGATGGAACTTGTCTCGATGCAGCAACGGATGTCGGAAGTGCAATCGCAACTGACCTTAGCTAAACGTGAATTGGATCGTAATGAACTGTTGTTTAACCAAGGTATCATAGCGCAGGCAGAATTTGATAAAAGTAGATATGCGTATGAACAATTGGAAAATCAAATGCTATCCATCGAGAAACAGCAGATGGCGCAATGGAGTGCCAAGTTGATCGAGCTGCAACAAAAACATCAATCTACAGCTTCGGAGCGCCATGCGATTTATATCGATGGTGAAAATTATATCGTCCGGGCTCCGCTTAGTGGTACGGTGATTAATTTGAAGGGTTTCCAAAAAGGAAGTCAAATTATACAGGGACAGGATATACTGGAAATATCGCCAGAAGATAATCTGGTGGCTGAATGTATGGTGCCTGCAAATGCCATTGGCTATATCAAAGATAAGCAAGTGGTCAAATTTCAGATGGATACTTACAATTACAATCAATGGGGTTTCTTAACAGGATCTGTGAAAGACATTGATTATAATCTGGTCTCTGATCAGAAGAATGCTGCCTTCTTCAAAGTTCGCTGTCATATGGATGCCAATTATCTGAGTTTGCCGAACGGCAACAAAGTGATGGTCGGTAAAGGCAATACTTTTAATGCTCGTTTTTTTCTGGTGGACCGTACGCTCTGGCAATTGCTTTTTGATCGGGCTGATGATCTTTTTAACCCCAATCTGGGAAATAAAAACTCTTGATTTTTGGCTATTCGAATGAAAGAGGCATGTGCTGTGACGAGGTCGTAGCCATGAATAATGGCTCATGATAGGGCCATAATAATGAATAAACGAAGGGCAAAAGCTGTATGAAGTGTCGGCTAAATATTAAAAATAGATAATAATTATCATGAAAAAATCTCCAGTCCGTATTAAGCAACATGATATTCGAGATTGTGGAGCTGCTTGTCTGGCTTCCGTTGCAAGTTACTATGGATTAGATATTCCAATAGCAAAGATCAGACAATACTGTCATACCGATACGCGAGGTACAAATGTATTGGGTATGATTCAAGGATTGCAGGAATTGGGTTTTACGGCTAAAGGAGTGAAAGGTAGTATCGATGCCATTCCACAGATACCGTTGCCAGCAATCGCACATGTGGTATTAAATGGTCAGTTACAGCATTATGTCGTGATCTATAAGGTTCATAAAAACCAGATCAAGGTAATGGATCCGGGTCCCGGAAAAGTACAGCAGTACAGCATGGAGGAATTTCAGAAGATCTGGACGGGTGTATTGATCTTATTGGAACCGAATGAATATTTTAAGCAGCGCAATGAAAAAAAAGGTGTCTACAATCGGTTCTGGAACTTGATTCAGCCGCATAAGTCCATTATTTTACAGGCGCTCGTCGGTGCGGTGATTTATACCTTACTCGGTCTGTCATCTTCCTTTTATATCCAGAAAATAACAGACTATGTACTGGTGGATGGCAATGTTCGGCTGCTCAATCTGCTTTCTGTGGCTATGTTGGTGATCTTGTTATTTCAATTGATCATCGGCACGCTCAAAAGTGTGATGGTCCTGCAGACGGGACAGCGTATTGACCGCTATTTGATCTTAGGTTATTATCAGCATTTGCTCCGTCTTCCACAGCGTTTTTTTGACACGATGAAGGTGGGTGAGATTATCTCAAGAGTCAATGATGCGGTCAAGATTCGGGCATTTATCAATGATGTTGCTATTCAGGCTGTTGTCAATGTACTGATTGTGATTTTCTCATTTGCGTTGATGTTTTCCTATTTCTGGAAATTGGCCCTGATTATTTTATTGGTGATCCCACTTTATTTTTTTGTGTATTGGCTGACCAATAAATTAAATAAAAAGGTGGAACGTCGGCTGATGGAAGAAGGGGCTGAATTGGAATCGCATCTGGTGGAGTCGCTCAATGCGGTCAAGACCATCAAGCAGTTTGGTATGGAAACTTATTTTAACAGCGGTACGGATCAGAAGTTTAGCCATCTGTTGAAAACTATTTACTCGTCTGTATTGAATGGTCTTTTTTCGGCAACATCGAGTGAGTTTCTTTCACGCCTGTTTACCATTATCTTGTTATGGGCTGGATCTTATTATGTGATCGACCGGACGATTACCCCCGGAGAGTTACTATCCTTCTATGCACTGATCGGATATTTAACAGGTCCGGTGAGCCAGTTGATCGGGATGAATAAAACATTGCAAAATGCATTGATTGCTGCGGATCGTCTGTTTGAAATCATGGATCTGGAACGTGAAGAAAGTGAAGGTAAACTGGACTTGGCATGCAGCCAGGTGGGTGATATTGTTTTTGAAAATATTCGTTTTTCTTACGGTTCTCGTGTTGAAGTATTCAAGGATTTCAGTTGCCGATTTGAAAAAGGAAAGATGACTGCTATCATCGGTGAAAGCGGAAGTGGGAAAACAACCTTAGGGGCTCTGATCCAACAATTGTATCCTGTCCAATCGGGAAAGATCCACATCGGTCAATATGACCTCAGTTATATCTCTAAGCAATCGCTCCGCGAGCGAATCGCAGTGGTGCCGCAACAGATCGACCTGTTCTCTGGAAATGTGGTGGACAATATTGCGGTGGGAGAGCAGGTTCCAGATTTTCAACGGATGATGGATGTTGTAAAAGAACTGGATATGATGTCCTTTATTGAGAAATTGCCTGCTGGATTTGAAACGAATCTAGGTGAAAACGGCTCTATGCTTTCTGGTGGACAAAGGCAGCGTATCGCCATTGCTCGTGCACTATACCGCGATCCTGATATCTTGATCCTGGATGAAGCGACCTCGGCATTGGATACCGAAACAGAATTGATCATTCAGCGTGCTTTCGACCGATTTCGGGATGCTGGAAAGACGATGTTGGTCATCGCTCATCGCTTGAGTACCATAGCTGGTGCGGACACGATTATGGTCATGAAAGAAGGGCAGATAATCGAACAGGGGAGTCATGAGGAACTATTGCTGAGCGAATCTGCTTATAGACAGATGTGGAAAAAACAATCGGTTATACTGGACTAATTCATGAAAAAATTACTTCTCATCATACTCGTGTTCTCTTGGACAATAGAGGCGGCATGGGCTCAGAAGCGATGGTCTCTGGCGGACTGTGTGGCTTATGCGATCGATCATAATCTGCCAATAAAACGTCAGGATATTTTAGTGGCGATTAAAAATCTGGATCAGGAAATGGCGCGTAGGGAACGTTTGCCTGCTGTAGGTGGATATTTTAATGGGTACAGCACATTTGGTCACTCGCAAGATGTATTTGGCACGATCCGCCGCAATGATAACTTCAATAGCAATATGGGGATCAATGCGGAGGTCACGCTGTATCAATACAATTATCTGCGCAATCAGGCTAAGAAGGCAACGCTGCAAGCGGAGCAGGAGGAGCTGGAAAAAGGAATTTTAAGAAGAGACTTAACACTTAAAGTAGTACAAAGCTATTTGGAAGTATTGCTTTCCCAAGCTCTAGTACATGCACAAGATTCTGCAATAAACTTTTCTTTGCAATTGCTTGATAAAGCGGAGAAAAGTACTGCAGTCGGAGCAACTGCACCGGCGGTAGTTTTTGAGGCTAAGGCGAACTTAGCCCGGGAGAAACAGCAATTCCAACAATATCATAAAGAAGCGCAACAGGCAAAATTAACTTTAGCTCAATATATGAATTTTACGGATTATCAAAGTTTGATCATATACGATCCACTTTTAGAAACTGAAATTTTTAAAACGGGGATCGTTAAAAGTCAATCGGATCTTATTCAAACCGCCTTTGATAATAATCCCATTCTTGCAAAGCTTGAAAATCAGCTTCTCGGATTGGATGTAGAAACCAAGCTGATCAAAGCGGCAGACTATCCCTTGGTTAAAGGTTCCGCGAGCTTGGGAACAACTTATTTCAATGCTTTTAAATCTCCTGGTGAACGTCCTGTATTTGTTCAGACCAAAGATAATTTTGCTCAACAACTCGCTATAGCAGTCACAGTTCCCATTTTTAATAAAGGGAAAACGAAGCGGCAGTTGCAGCAGCTGAATTTGCGTAAAAAGGAAATCGGACTGTTCGGTGATCATGAAAAACAGCAACAGGTACAGATCTTAGAAAAGTTGCAGCTCGACTGGATAGAGAGTAAGCAGCAATATGAGATCTCGACCGAAGCATTTGCTGCAACACAGGAATCATTGGCGTATTCTAAACTGAGTTTTATGGCTGGTAAAGCGTCCATTTACGATATTAATACGAGTAAAAATAATCTCATCAAATCGGAATCCGAAATGATAAGAGCCCGATATAATTCGCTATTTAGCCTTTTGATGCTGCATTATCAGGTATCGGGCGATATTAAATTTTCTAATCATATACATTAAATCATAGGTTATGCAATTATTCAAATACATTGAAAGGATCAACTTAATGGATCGATTGATCCGTCAGAGGAGAACAGGTACACAAGCTGAATTTGCAACTCGTCTTGGACTTTCTGTATCGAGACTAGCGCGTATTATAGAGTACCTAAAGGGGATAGGGGCCCCGTTGGAGTATGATCGATCTCGAAATACTTATTATTATCAAGAAGAGTATTCTATTCAGATTAAGGTTGATATTCAGCAGCTTAATTATCAACAGATCAGACATATTTCAGCAGGAACTTATTATTTCTCAAAAAATATCTCCAATGCTTTTTTTGAGCATTGAAGGCACTTAATTTAGTATTGTTGATCAACAAAGCAGTTATCCGAAAAGGCTTAATAGAGTAGGAGTAATTTTTTATAAATACAAATATGAATAACTTAGAATTAAAATCAATCGGTGTTCAGGAATTGGATACTAATGAGATGGTAAATTTTGAAGGGGGATTTTTACCAGCTGTTGCTATCGGAATCATTTGGGGAGTACAATTGGGATTGTCAGCTGTAGGAGTAGGTATGTATTTAGCAAATAAAGATAAATAATTGAAATTTTAAAATATGGAACATTTAACATTGAAATTAGAGAATTTGAGTCAAGAAGAAATGATTCAAATTGATGGTGGGATATTACCAATCATTGCAGGGGCAGCAATTCTTAAAGGTGTTGGGATAGGTTTTGGTGCCGTAGCGGCTGGAGTTGGTTTAGTTGCAGCTGCTAAGGAGTTATTTTCTTAATGAACAGCAAAAAGCGATTTAAAAACTATTACAGAACTATATTCATTTTTGCTTGGATAATATGCTGTACTTGGTTTTTGATTAAAGCAGGAAAATATCTAGTCTCCTAAAATATAATATTAATCGAAAAACGCTTATTGTTTTTCGATTAATATTGAGAGAATTAAATTGATTTACTTTATTCATCATGAGTCATATTTTAAGTGAAACAGAGAAAGAGGAATTTACAATTAAAGAGAAAGATGCTAGTAATTTGATATTAAAATTGGTGTTCCCTATCAGTTTGATGCTATTTATATGCTATTACGCTATTTGGAAACATCAATTTGAAATTGAAAATATTCGACATCATGTACACGGTATGAGCGCAGTTGATCTAAGTTTATACTGTCTGTATATCGTTATTTCTATATTATTTGGAATTGTATTACATGAATTACTACATGGACTTACGTGGGTACTCTGTTCAAATATTGGTGGATTTAAATCAATAAAATTTGGAATTATAAAAGAAACATTAACACCTTACTGCCATTGTAAGGCTCCTCTAAAAAGAAATTCTTATATTTTAGGTATAATTATGCCGGCAATTGTTTTAGGACTAGTTCCGATTTTGATAGGCTTGTCTATAGGTAATATATTGATTTATTTTTTCGGTTATATTTTTATTTTAGTTGCAATGGGCGATTTTATGATTACTTATTATTTACTCAAATATGTTGGTAAATCGTGCAGTGTGCAGGACCATCATAGTAAAATTGGTTTCTTTATTTTTAAGAAGGTTTAATATTTTAAAATAAGTAATTTTTCTATGTCACAAGGATATTGATAAAGGAAATGATATCTATTACTTCAATATATTACGGATTTGTAATTGACACCTTTAAACAGTTCGATCATCTACAAATCAGATATATTTTTGCAGGTTAATATAATTTTTCAAATACTACTGCCAATGCTTTTTTTGAGCATTGAGCAACTGTAATTTAGTATTGTTGATCAACGAAGCAGTTATCCGAAAAGGCTTAGCAATAGAGTAGGAATAGTTTTTTATAAACAAAAATATGAATAACTTAGAATTAAAATCAATGGGTGTTCAGGAATTGAATACTAATGAGATGGTAGATCTTGATGGTGGCTTTATTCCAATGGCAGTATTATTGGGAATTTGGGCATTTCAAGGAGCAGTTTGTGTTGCGGGAATAGGGTTACTTGCTTCACAAAAATAATTAAACAATTTCCCTGAACTTTAGTAAGGTTAAGGGGAATTGTTTAATATTATAAATTGTTATATGAATAAATATTTGTTATATATCTATATACCACTTACATTAGGATTAGATCTTTACAGTACTTACTGGGCTTCAAACGGCGATATAAATAATATTATTGAATTACATTTTTTAAGCAGTGTTTTTGGTAAAGGATTTACAGGTCTATCAATTGTATTTTTTATTGAAAGTATTATTTTGCTTTTTTTATTAAAAATAAGTTCTAATTCAACAAAAAACAATTATATACACGAGTATAAAATACTTAAGATACAGAAAAGAAAAAATATACTTGATGTGAAGAAAATTATTAATTCAATGTCGGTAATTGTTTTAATAATTTGTACTTCACATGTAATTTTTTCTTTAAATAATTTTTTACTAGGATTTTATTTACGAGGTTCAAGTTCAAAAATTGTTGTTTTTTATATAAAACATGTACACATTGAACAACGTATTTATTTGATTCATATTATAATCATGATTATTACAACAATGATCATATTTTGTTTTCTTCGTAAAAGAAAATAAATGAATTATGTTTTTGCATAGATCTTTCTGAAATTGATTGTATTGCTCGAATAAGAGTTTGCTACACATATTGTGCTACCGAAAAAACTAGAGCCGTTGAACTGGTATTCATTTGGTTTGCAATGGGTTGTCAGTAGCTTGGAATTGGGCAACGAGCTAATTAATGAGACATTAACGCCTTATTGCCATTGTAAGGTTCTTTTAAAAAGAATTTTAAATTCTATTTTTCTCTATTCTGATTATATATTCAGGTATTGAAGCCTTCCTATTTCATTATATAATGGCTGATAATGATAAAGGGTAATCGAATCAAATTACTTTTTTATGTATAAAAAGATATATTATATGATAGCAGCACTTGTAGGAATACTAATTTACTTGATTATTATTTGCCTGTTCCAATTTTTTAAATAATCATTTATGAACACCTGTCAACTTTTAGCTTTTTAAAATAGACATCGAAAATCAATCTTATTGTCCGTTTTTCTTGATACATAATTTATAAAATAGGATATGGATTAGGGGAAATCAGGTACTTACACTATTAAGTCAGCTCCAATAGGTTTTATTGAGTAAAAAGAGTATTAAATAAGTCTATATGAAGGTTCGTCGAAAACTTAATTTGAGATATTCTTTTTATATTGTTGTAACATTTTTTTTATTCACTCGACTAATCGATTACTATCAGTTAACTTATTTATGAATTTATCTATAACAAACCTCAGTAAAATCTATCCGAATGGTGTAAAAGCCTTAGATGATGTCACTCTTGAAATTAAACCAGGTATGTTTGGTCTCTTAGGGCCAAATGGAGCTGGTAAATCTTCTTTAATGCGAACTATCGCGACACTTCAAAGACCGGATAGTGGTACCATTACCTTTGACCAGATTGATGTGCTGAAAAACCAAATGGACTTGAGAAAAGTACTGGGCTACCTACCGCAAGAATTTGGAGTCTATCCCAAACTTTCGGCTGTCGATCTATTGCAATATTTTGCTCGTCTTAAGGGTATTTCTTCAGGTGCTGACCGCCAAAAAATCATCAACCGTGTTCTTGAAGTGACCAATCTGTGGGATGTGCGCCATAAAAGTGTAAGTGGATACTCCGGCGGAATGAAGCAGCGATTTGGTATTGCGCAACTGCTGTTGAACGATCCCAAATTGATTATTGTGGATGAACCTACTGCTGGACTTGATCCTGCAGAAAGGCACCGTTTCCTCAATGTACTGCGTGAGATCGGAACGGATCATACCGTTATTTTCTCGACGCATATCGTAGATGATGTACGTGAATTGTGTCATGAAATGGCCATCCTTAATGGAGGTAAGATTTTATTAAGGGGAACTCCGAAAGAAACCATAGATGAGCTGTCCGGGAAGATTTGGGTACGTATCATCACCCGGGAACAACTGGATGAGTACACCAAAAAATATAATGTGATATCAACCAACTATAATCAGGATAATACCTTAAATATCCGCGTGTATAACGATTTATGTCCTGATGAATCTTTTGTTCCTGCTGATGGACAACTGGAAGATGTTTATTTTGTCGCCCTTAAAAAAGATCAACACCATGTTTAGCACTATTTTTAAATTTGAGTTCACCCGCTGGTTTAAGAATAGTACCATCTATATCTACATGTTGCTGTTCTTTGTGCTAGCACTGTTCATCATGCTGTCTGCACTTGGTATCTTTGATGGTATTACCGCGACGACATCTTCCAATACAATCATGAACTCACCTCTGGCGATCAGCGAAATGATCAACGGGATGTCTAATCTAATTTATTTTCTGATCCCAACCATTGTGGGAGCTTCTGTCTATCGGGACTTTCAATACAATGTGCATAGCATCCTGTTTAGCTATCCCTTTACCAAGACTGATTATTTGCTGGGTAAGTTTTTTGCTTCACTTTCAGTAGTCTTAATCATCGTATTGGCTTCTACACTAGGGATTATAGTTGCGCAGTATGTTCCCGGTATTAACCAAAGTTTATTGGGTCCGGTGCATGTATTTGCCTATTTTCAGACCTATCTTATTCAGGTCATACCCAACCTGATAATTTTTAGCTCCATTATTTTTGTATTGGTGACACTGACTAGAAATGTATATGTGGGTTTTGTTGCGGTACTGATTTTGCTTCTGCTGCAAGCGGTGGTACACAGTAGTACAGCTGATATGGATAATCGATACCTTGGTGCATTGATCGATCCATTTGGGGATAGTGCCATTTCCTACTATACACAATATTGGTCTCCAGCAGAAAAAGATATTAGAAATCTTCCTTTTACTGGAGCGGTGATCTATAACCGATTGATATGGCTAGCCGTATCTTCACTTTTTATTGGTGGTTTTTACTTGTTCTTTTCGTTTTCTCAACAAGCTTTTACATTTAAAACGAGTAAAATTGGTAAACGCGTGACTAAAAATAATTTTGAAAGTATTTTTAGAATGGATCTTCCGGTGGTGAAATATAATTTTTCAGCTTTTCACTATTTTAAAACTTCATGGGCATTGGCGAGATACAACTTCAGTTACATTGTCAAAAATCCTGTATTTATGATTTTGACATTGGTAGGGATCCTCTTTGTTATCTTAATGGCAAGTACCGTCGGTTCTATTTCGGGAACATCGACTTATCCTGTTACTTGGAAAATGCTGATGATACCTGGATCCACATTTAAGTTTTTTCTGTTGATATTGACTTTCCTGTTTACAGGTTTGCTGATTCATCGAGGGAGCATTAGCCGTATGGGGGGATTGATTGATGCGAGTCCTGTCCCGAACTGGGTTTTACTTTTATCAACTTTAATTGCTATTATCAAAATGCAGCTGGTCTTGTTACTGGTTGTTATCGTGACTTGTATGGCCTTTCAGGTATACCATGGATATTATACATTTGAGGTTGGGCAATATATCATGAACCTGATGGTTTACGGTATGTTGGCTAATCTGGCTTGGCTCTTTATATCTGTGTTTGTCCATACTTTGTTCAAAAATTATCTGACGGGATTTTTTGTGCTCTTGCTCTTGTTTATCGCATTGCCCTTTCTTTCGGCAATGGGAGTGGAACAGAATATTTACAAATTTAATCAAGGACCTGGGATTGATTATTCGGATATGGATGGGTTCGGGTATGTGTTGCCGTTCTTGACCTATAGGGTATATTGGCTTTTATTTTCGGTTTTCTTCTTGACCATTTCGTTGTTACTATGGCGAAGAGGTTTGTTCTCAGGAATCAAGGAAAGATGGCTGATCCTTAAAAGTAATTTAAATCCTACTATTACTGCGATAATCACGGTCAGTCTTGTCGGATTTATCGTTATGGGAGCTGGTATATATTATGAAAATAATATTAAAAAACCGTATTATACCAGTTTAGATCTTGAAAAACAGGCTGTTGAATGGGAAAAGAAATATAAAAAATATCAATACCGGCCACAACCTAGGGTTGTGGATGTTAAATTCAATATGGATATCTTCCCAAAAGAGAGAAGCTTTAAGGCACAGGTAGCTTATGTATTGAAAAATAAGACCGGGGTAGCCATTGATTCGATTTTTGTCAATTATAATGATTACGATTACAAGTTCTCGTTTAGTGTGCCCAATACATTAGTTTCGGAAGATGATAAGTATAATTTTAACATCTATAAATTACAACAGCCACTTGCTCCAGGTGATTCCATTACTTTGAATTTCAGTACCCAAAGTCCGCTCAATACTTGGGTGAATGAACGATCTCCTGTCAAAGGCAATGGTACTTTTATCAACAATATGCAATTCCCAAATATAGGATATTTGGATAGGGGAGAATTGGTGGAGAACGATATCAGAAAGAAATACGGACTGCCACATCGAAATCGGATGGCACCACCAACAGATCAGAAATCGTTGCAAAACAATTATATTTCGAATGATGCCGATTGGATTCGTTTTGAGGCTATCGTGAGTACGGATTTGGATCAGTTGGCCATCGCACCGGGTTACCTGACTAAGGAATGGGAAAAGGATGGACGTAAATATTATCACTACAAGATGGATACGGAAATTCTCAATTTCTACGCCTTTAATTCTGCGCGATATGAAGTAAAGAAAGGCAACTGGAATGGCGTGAATCTGGAAGTGTATTATCATAAAGGACATACGTTTAATCTGGATCGCATGATGGCATCCAGTAAGGCATCTCTGGCTTATTATAGCCAAGAATACAGTGCTTATCCGCATCGTCAGTTGCGTATTGTCGAATTTCCACGTACCGATGGAACCTTTGCCCAATCATTTGCCAATACCATTCCTTTTTCTGAAGCAATCGGGTTTATCGCCGATGTAAAGGAGAAAAATGAAGATGCGGTGGATTATCCTTATGCGGTAACCGCGCATGAGATCGCACATCAATGGTGGGCACATCAAGTTGTAGGTGCGAATGTACAGGGAGCTACATTGCTATCGGAAAGCATGTCGGAGTATTCTTCGTTGAAAGTGTTGGAAAAACGTTATGGTAAGGGGCAGATGCGCAAATTTCTAAAAGATGCATTGGACGGTTATCTAACAGGGCGAAGTGCTGAGAAATTGGGGGAGAGACCGCTCATGTTCAATGAGAATCAAATGTATATCCACTATCAGAAAGGTTCCTTGGTGCTGTATGCTCTAAGTGATTACCTAGGTGAGGATGTTTTCAATAAGACTGCTAAAACCTATCTGGAACATACTGCTTTTCAAAATCCACCCTATACAACATCATTGGAGTTTGTGGAGCATTTTAAACAAGTGACCCCCGATTCATTGCAGTACTTGATTAAAGATATGTTTGAGACCATCACTTTATATAACAATAAGGTTGAAAAAGTTACTGCTAAAAAAATGAAAAATGGTAAGTACCAGGTCGATATTGAATTTGAGGTTGCCAAATATCGTGTGGATGAAAATGGAAAGAAAAGTTACCATGACCCAGGAAGCAAATCCATCTCATTCAAAAAATCAGATCAAGAGACCGTACAGTCTTTGCCACTAAGCGATTATATCGAGATCGGAGTTTTTTCGAAAGCGAAAAAGCAGGATGGAAATCCGTCTCCTGAATTGTATCTGAGGAAACATAAGATTGATCAGATCAATAATAAGGTTACACTGGTGGTCGATGGATTGCCTGCTCAGGTAGGTATTGATCCGTATAATAAACTGATCGATATCGACTCCAATGACAACAGGAAAGATATCTGATCATGACCAAAATTTCAGTTGCCCAAATCGGTCTATTCATTTTTATGCCGATTTGAAATCGACTAGTTTACTGTTTAATTAATCATATATGTTTGGTAAAGTCACGTTGAGAAATGTGGCTTTACTTATTTAATCGTGTCGATTAATCGCTTCTGTACTTTTTTAGGATACTTGCTTCTGTATGGTTTTCACCGGCATAGAGTAAGATAACATAGTGCGGTGTCGGTTTTATAGAGTCTCGTAGTGCTGGAGGATGATGGGCTGTTGTATGGCCTGCTACAATACTAGCAGTCGATTTAGGATATGAAATCCGATTGCTACCAGTTGTAGCTGAGGTCTGGGGAGGTGCTATTATTTTTTTAAAATAACTGAATTGATCTTGGTCAAGGAAAGGAACTTCTTGCTGCTTATCATAATAGGGATAGTCAGAAGTCACATACTGGACTTCAATCCAACACATGCGCAGCTTTGATGTTAAAAAATATGTGGTTATGCATAGTAAAATCATGCATAATGTAAATCCCAATAGATAACAAAGATGTTTCCATTGGAAATTAAGACTTATGGTATTACTTTTTTTTTCCTTTGCTGCAATAGGGGTTCTGATCATGAAGAAACTATCCTGAGGGAATATCCAATCTTCTTTTGGATATATGTTGGATGATGATCGTGTCTTTTTTTGATGAAGACCAGAGCTACTATTTTTGTTCGATCCTTCTTTTTTTGTATATAATACATGTTGCTGTATTCCAGTCCATCTATTTTCTAACCTTTTTTCTTTCTTTATTTCGGCAAAGATTTCTTCTCCTCTATATCTATTTTTAAAGTGTGTTTTGGAATGTTGATTTTTAAAATTGGAATTTTCGATTAGGCTATCTTGAATGTCCTTTTCTTTACTCTTGTTGCCTGCTCCTTCTTTACTCTGTTTTTCATCAAGATGTTGTTGAATGTCCTGATTCTCATCTATACGATTGTCGATTCCGACCATTCCACTCTCCTTCATACCAACTTGTTGACACCCTATTCCTTCATATTTTCCCTCTGTTTTAATTGTAATATTCTGGTTTTCTATATGTTCTAGATGTTTTGGAAGAACTGTTTTTTTTTGATGACGTAATTGACGCCATTTATGAAATGGTCTTGACGAAAATTGGATCAGTATAGCCAATAGTTTGACAATATTTTCATCTGGATTGCTTGTCTTGGCCATCATAAAGTTCTTAAGTGGCTTCAATTTATCCAATTCAAAACGACGAATGCCCGTTTCAAGATCAGCATACTTATTCGTAGGATTAAAGAAATCTTGAAATACTTGGATATCTTCTTTCGACAATCCATTTGCATACAATTTGAGGCTTAAATTTCTCAAATTGCCTGGCGTCGGATGCTCTAATCGAGTATCCAATTCATGTCGCAATAGCATGTCTCTATAGGTTCCAATAACCTCTTTTTTAAATTCTTCAAATTCAAACATTGTTCAAAATTAAACCAACGATATGGTCTGATTTTACGGTTTTCCGTAAAATTCAAGATCATTTATGAGCTTTTTACACATGGAATAATCGGAATTTTTGGAATAGTTGCGGAATATGTGGAAATGTTGGAATTGTCTGATAATTAGAATTTTAAGTGCTATAAATTTGATTTCGAAATCAGTTGATCAATCAACTAGTCCTTTCTAGGAAAGTGACGAATAGATTTTGAACGAGTAACTATCGCGGTAGTTTTTAACCGGTTTGGGAAGCAGTAATAAGCTCCCGCGATAGCCACTCACAGACTTCCCAAAAAATTCAGAAGGCCTTCTGAAAACATTGTAGTAACCCCGAGCACGAAGCTCGCGGGACTACCAGGTTTTTGACTTTTAATTTTTTGAAACATGTGGTATTTCATTTTAGCACTTTTATTTGGAAATCCTTCCAATAGCAATACAAGTAACGACCAAACGATGTACAGTATACAGACGGAAGATAATGATCCTAAAACTGGTGGAGATAATGGTCCAATTCGTCCAAAATAAGTAGTTATTTTATAGAGCTAAAATAAGGCAACGGCAGGTTGCCTTATTTTGTTTTGGAAATGTAGTTGTATTTGTTCTAAAATTTCGATATTTTAGAACAAAATAGCTGCCTTGTTGAAACGCTTTAGTTTATATTTATACTTCTTCATTTTTATTTCTTGTAGGCAAGAACCTCTTCAAAAGGAGATGCCTATAAATAATTCATTCTACGATAAAGCTTTTGAATATTTGGATAAAGGTAAAGCAGATAGTGCTTTCTTTTTTTTTAATGCAGCAAAGCAGATATATTTAGAACAGGGAGATAGTGTACAAGTTGCAAAGTGCTTGATCAATATGGCTATAACCCAACAAGAACAGGGCGATTATTATGGAGCACAGGAAACAGCATTGCAGGCAATCCCTTTTCTTGATGAGAAAAACTCTGAACATCAAACTATTCTCGGAATGAATTTTAATGCGCTTGGAATGGCAACAGTTGAACTGAATGATTATCCACGTGCTATTTTTTTTTATGAGCAGGCAATTAAATATTCCGATGATCCGCAAAATACATTGGTCTATCGCAATAACTTGGCAAATACCTATCTCTATAATAAGGAATATGAAAAAGCGCTTAAAATATATGATGATATCATCCATGGTACGCATAAGAATCCAATTGAATACGCGCGCGTATTGTCAAACCTAACTAGGGTGAAGTGGCTAAAAGATTCAACATATTCTGCCATTAATAAAATGATAATCGCATTGAAAATACGTGAAAAAGAGCATGATCTGTGGGGACAAAACTCAAGTCTTTCGCATATTACAGATTATTACGAAAAAAGAAATTCGGATTCTGCTCTTATTTTTGCGAAAAGAAGGTATGCGGTGGCTAAAAAAATAAAAAGTCCAGATGATCAAGTTAGGGCTTTAAAAAAATTAATTAAGTTAAGTCCCAGCGATTCTTCGAAATATTATTTTGAGATTTATAATACCCTAAACGATAGTATACAAAAGACACGTCTGGCTGCTAAAAATCAGTTTACCATGATCCGTTATGAAGTGGAAAAGAATAAAGCTGATAATCTAAGTCTTCAAAAAGATAATGCCGAAAAGGCCTATAATATCAGTCGTCAACGTATCTGGATCGGTGCTGTTTCTATGTTGTGTGTGGTGTTAGTTGTGGGAGGAGCATTGTGGTATAAGAAGCGTAAAGAGCGTCTTCAACTGGAAGCTCAAAATAGAATCAAAGAAAATCAGCTTAATATCTCCAGAAAAATTCATGATGTGGTGGCCAATGGATTGTATCGGGTAATGACGGAGATTGAAAATAGGGAGGATATCGATCGGGATGGTATACTCGACCGATTGGAAATGATGTACGAGAAATCACGTGATATTTCGTATGAAACCGAAGTAAAGAAACCAGAACAACAGGATGATCATACCCAAATCGCTGAATTGTTAAAGTCTTTTGTGACCGAAAACCGAAAGGTGATTATTGCGGGTAATGATGCTGAAAAATGGGGACGCATCGATGTCGATACCAAAGAACAGATCCATCATGTCTTGCAGGAATTGATGGTGAACATGCGCAAACATAGTCAAGCAACAAATGTGGTCATACGCTTTGATTGGGACCATGATTTATTACGTGTTTTTTACAGCGATAATGGAATTGGGATGTCTGATTCGCAGGTCAAAGGCAACGGTCTCACCAGTACGGGAAACCGTATTTTCAATTTAAATGGCAAGATTACCTTTGTAACTCAAGCAGAAAAGGGATTAAAAATTGAAATTTCGATCCCAATTCTATAAAAGATGTAAAATGTATGTTTAAAAAAGTACTCATAGCCGAAGATCATGAAATAGCTAATATTTCGGTTCAAAAAACTCTCCAAGAACTTGGGATTCAAGAGGCTAAATATGTTTATTATTGTGATGATGCATGGACTTGGATTAAAAACGCATTAAGAGATGGTGAACCTTATGATCTGTTGATCACGGATCTTATTTTTGAAGCGGATCACAATCCGCAACGTTTAACAGGTGGTATTGAACTCATTCAGGCGGTCAAACTTTTACAGCCTAGTTTGAAAATCATTGTTTTGTCTGCTGAAAGCCGCACTGCGGTCATCGATGAACTGTTTAAAAATCGAGCGATTAATGGCTATGTACGTAAAGCAAGACGAGATGCACAATATCTCAAGGAGGCACTACATGCTGCACAGCAGGATAAATCGTATCAATCTCCTGAAATTAAACAGTCGATTCGCGAAAAGAATTCTCACGAATTTAGTACCCTGGATATCCATATTATTTCGCTATTGTCACAAGGTGTTCGCCAAAAAGAAATCCCATTTTATTTGCAACAGCAACAAGTCAAACCTTCGGGATTGAGCAGTGTGGAGAAGCGTCTCAGCTTGATGAAAGAAGTATTGGAGTTTTCAAAAAATGAACAGCTTATTGCTTATTCGAAAGATATCGGGCTGATCTAATGGATCGAACGTATGCCCATACAAAATTCTCCATCTCTTTGAATAGCATGGAGGATTTTATATGGGTATTAAAAAGTTTGTTTGATCTGGATTAACGGATCGATGGTTTGATCAATTGGTATTGGATACCAAATCGAAAGACATTCAATCGGGCTGGTTGGACTGACCTACCATCCATGCCGGATGTATAATCTTTGGTACCCCAAGAGTATCCTGTAAATACGGTATAGCGATCGTAATTAACATTAAATTGCAATCGGGGTCTGATGTCTAACTTCATTAAATCATTACCTCTGTCGTGTTCAAATTCTGTTATATTACCTTGTTTATCTTCGACGCTTCCTTTTTCTTTTATGCTCAGTGTTTTGGCCAGATCGACACCCAATTGGATATCCATCGTCATCGGCTCGAAAAGCACACGATAACCAAAGAAAGGGTTGAAATTTAAAAATTGCTGATTTAATTTGGTCATGCCGCGGCTATTGTTTAAAAAGTCGTTGCCCTCTAAATTTATTTTAGTTTGTAAACGTTCCAAAGATCCTTCGATACCTAATAGAAAATTACTGCTAAATACATAGCGATAATTAATGGCGCCACCAATATTGATTCCATATTTTTTGCCAAATGGATTGTTGGTGTAATAACTTTGTTTGTCTGTGCCATTCAAGCTACTGAGGGCTGCACTGCCGGATCCTGTGAAATTGGAAAAACCAGCGTTAATACCTAATCGGAGTTCATGAGATTGGGAAAGGGCTAAAAAATGAATGCTGCACGTAAAAAGGCCAGCCAAAATAATTTTTTTCAACATAAACAGGAGTTTTTTAATGGTAATGAAAAAGAAACGCTTGTTCTCTTTTTATATCCTGTTTAAATTTAAGCAAATGACTGCGATATATCCTATTTTCATGTTGTATTTATGTGAAATGTATCTTTAAATTGAAAAAGGGTCAGCCTACGATCTGTATGCTAACCCTTTTTCTTGATAAACCAACTAACCGATTAATCAATGTGTTTGCAGCAACTATCACTTTTTTGGGGAAAGCCATAGTCAGTTGAAAACTGTGTAAATAAAAATTCCCATCTACCTCAAATGTGAATATAACAAAGATAAAATTTCCCTTACAAGGGATTTTACGGGAAACCGGAAAATTTGAAATTATTTGTATTTATTTTTTTTATTATACATGTTAGAGTTTAAAAGCAACTGATTTAATGCCTTTAAGCTTCAATAATAGCTATTTTTAAAATAGTGTCGTCATCACTTTTTTATCTTATCAAATTAAATTTTTTTATAAAATTCTTATTTTTAAGACAAGTAGATAGATTATCGTATCAAAGGATCTGTATGTTATGGCGATCGCTACTCGATGTGCTGGAATGCAAATAGCTGCAAAATAGTTCGGATTATTTTGCAGCCATTGAAATATAAATACGTTAAAATTATAGCGATGTGAACTTCATCCAATCGGCATTTTCTTCATAATCCATTAATGGATCTGCAGTATTGTTGCTGTTTAACTGTCCGACAAACATCGATATATCCATATGGATATGCTGGCGGGTGATCTCTGTCATCTTATCGTTAAATCCGGCATTGTTTATCAATAAAACGTATTGAAAACAAACGACACGTGATATGATTCTTCCTATGGTCATCATTTCGCGTTGTTTGGGTTGATCCGGAAGATTGAAGTTTAAGATTTCGGAAAAGAATGGCGCAGCTAATTCTGTTCCCTTATATTGTTTCAAGAAGGACAACAGGTTATTCTCTTTTCCTTTTCGCATTAATTTTGCGATGGCTTCTGCAATCTGCGTGTATAGCATTTCATTGGATCCTTCAAAAATCTGGAAAGGTCTGCTGTCTACGACGCCTCGACCAGCAATGTGGTCTAATCGATATCCATTTGCTCCTGACAACTGCAAACATATTTGTGATGATTCTTGCATCAAATCGGTCACAAATGCTTTTACGCTATTGGCATCAACTCCATGGCTGGAAAGGTCATGACTGATTGAACTGACGGAGGTACTGTACGCACACATGGCCGAACAGAGTGTGAAGGCTGCTTGTAAACGTGATAATTGGAATTTTACAGTATCCATTTCATTTAAACGCATACCTGTCACGCGTCTTTCCTGACAGTGCTGCATCGCTTCGTCCAGCATACGCTTGATAAAACCCATACCCATGCCTGGGAACTGAAGCCTACTACGGTGCAACGTATCCAACATTAATTTGATACCGGTACTTTCTGGCGTTAAACGCTGTGCCGATGGGACTTGGATATCAATATGATTCAGCCCATAAGGAATGGCATACAGACCTAAACTATTGTAACGTTTTTCGACGATAATCTTTTGTTCTTCAAGTGCGTCTTCGGTTAAGAAGAAATCGATGTCGCGCGTCAGTTCGCCATTTTCATTTTTCTTGCGTGCGGTAACCAACCAATAGTCAGCGGCTCCCGTCAGGCCTTGCCAATGCTTTTGTCCTTGAATATGGTAAGCATCATCTTGTTGTACGTAAGAGGTACGCATATTGAGCGCATCACTACCAAAGTCAGGCTCTGTGATCATCAGACCACCCATTGCCTTATCTTCCAAAAATCGCTTGAATACTTTTTCCTGAACAGAAAGATTACCATATTTTGCTAGTGGTTCAAGGAATAAAGCGATATTGATACCAAATATGAGCGATAGGGATAACGACTCATAGGATGCAGCAGCAAGAACACCTAAACATTCTTTTACGTGAACACCACGGCCACCATGGCTTTCTGGAATAGCAACCGAAAGGGGAGTCATATCCATGATCTTGCTCAAAAAATCAGGTGGCAAATCGCGCGATAGACTTAGCTTATTGTAATCGTATTCGTGATTAAATAGACTGGATAATCTTTCCTTAAAAGTGGATATGAAAATATCGAAATCTTGGGTCATGGTTGATTGTTCTAAAAAGTTAAGCATCTTGAAATATAGAATTAAATGATGAACAATTACGAAAGGGCATATGCAGAAACGCTAGTTGTTCACCGTCTCTTAAATTTTCAGATGAAAAGTAAGAACATAGGTAAGGTAACGAAATTCCTGAATCCAAAAAATATTTTTTTTGGGGAGTAGCATAAATTTTGTTGAAAACTGACTGCATATCGACCATCGCTTTCTACAAAAATAAGCCTAAAAACGTAACCCATGTGTATTGTTTAGTATAAATAATAGGACAAATCGTGCATATGTCAATAAAATCTATTTGGATTCATTTCGATAAGAGGTTGGCGACATGCCTACAATTTTCTTAAAGATTCGCGAAAAATAGGACGGATCGGAGAAGTCTAATTCGTAACAAATGTCGGCTATGCTTTTTGTTGATTCGAATAGCAGCAACTGGCTATGCATGACCAATACTTCTAGAATAAGCTCTTTGGATGATTTTTTAAATACGGTGGATACACACCTGTTTAAGTAATTAGGGGAAACGGCGAGCTTATCGGCATAAAATCCAATCTCCTTCTGTTTTAAAAAATTCTTGTGGACAAGCTGTTTAAACATCATGGCAATCTCTTGACTACGATTGAGCATCTTGTTGGTGGCAGAAAGCTTGATAATCTTTAATAATGCCGATTTTAAAAGACTCTCAAACAACTCTTTATACGGCGATGCGGTGTGAAGTTCTTTGTAAAGGAGCCTAAAGAGTTGATGCAGGTCATGATCATCCTCCGCGGAAAGGTTATGCAACGGTGAAATATTAAAAATATTTAAGATTTCTTGCTCTCGGAATATGGAAGTCATCGCGGCATCATTGACCAATATACAGTGTCCTTTGGCAGATTTGTCTACCGATTTGATCACCGATATATTTCCATAGTTACTCATTAGGATAGCAGGCGCTTGGACAACGTATTCCTTCGGACCAATCTGGTGCTTGAAATAGCCTTCGGTAATGTGTACTAGTAAATTGTAACCTAGAAAAATGGGGGGAGTTGGAAATTTAATATAGGGTGCAATTTCGCTAAGTCGAAAGATCTTTACCGGTGAACGCATATATTTGAGGTGGTCTAAACTACCAAACATAAAACGTTCTACAAATTCATCTGCGTTTACTTGTTTTTCCATGATTTGATCCCTAATATGAGAATTTTTAATAAGAACAATAAAGCTAAAAGATGTTTTCTTTCCTTTCCCATATTGAGCTTGGAAATGACAGCAATTTTACACGAAAAATAATCAAACTGATCCACTTGCGGAAGATAACTACATATAACAATAACGTTGGTTCTCAATTTCTCAATCAAGTCATCATTGAACAACAAGGGTCTAGCGTAACGAACTGCTCTTAATAAATGTTTTACTTTATCGGAGCAATTGAAACGTTAGACCCTTTAAGTTATCGGGTTGCAGTAGTCGATTAACGGTAAAAGACTGTCATTCGTTTAACTGCAACGTGAGATATTATTTATTAATTGCAAATTCTTCTAATGGATTTCTTACTTTTTTCATGGGTGCTAACCAATCTTTTTCTTCGTCTCGGTATCCAACATACATCAATGATACACTTTTTAAACCTAGACTAGCTAAGTCAAGTACTTTATCGATCACTTGGTTGTCAAAACCTTCTGCTGGAGTGCTGTCTACTCGCAATTCAGCAGCTTGTGCCAAGGCAAGACCCAGTCCAATATAAGACTGCTTTGAAGTGTGTATAAAATGTTCTTCTGCAGTTTGTGAAGCATATAGCTTTTTGATCATGTCGGTATAGCTATTGAAACGTCCAGCTGGTAGATCCCGCTCTTCGGTAGTACGGTTGTAAATGCTATCGATACGCTCATCTGTATATTGATCCCAAGCGGCGAATACCAGTAGGTGTGAACAGTCGCGCATACATTCTGGATTTAATGCTCCAGCCATTAATTGCTCACGTATTTCTTGGCTTTCGACAACTATTATTCGAAAAGGCTGAAGTCCCGATGATGTTGGTGCTAAACGGGCTGCTTCTACAATTTTTTCGATATCCTCTTTACTTACTTTTTTGGTCGGGTCATATGCTTTTGCAGCATGACGCCACTGTAGATCTGCTATTAATGTCATTGTTTTTAATTTTAAAAGGTGTTAACCCTAATCTGAAATGCGACTCCAATTGTTTTTGATCTGTGGAAAAGATGTTTTTTCCGTAGATGTTGATGGGCATGGAGTCACAATCAACGATTCAGGCTTTTACTACTTGTTGTTATTTTAATTTTAATATTTTGTCCGCTATGCTGCGTATAGAGTCAATTTCTTCTTGTGTTATTTCCAGTTCTTGAATTAATTTCTCTGGGATGCATTTTGCTTTTTTCTTTAACTCAATCCCTATAGTTGTTAAGGAAATTTCAACGACTCGCTCATCTACCGTACTGCGTTGTCTCAGGACAATCTCCTTTTGCTCCAGACGCTTTAGTAAGGGAGTCAGTGTACCACTATCCAACAATAATTTGTGTCCGATCTGGTTGACTGTCTGCTTATCATTTTCCCACAGCACCATCAATACAAGGTATTGTGGATAGGTGAGTCCGATCTCATCAAGATGAGGGCGGTAACGCTGTATGATTTCACGACTCAATGCATAGAGCGGAAAACAGAGCTGGTTGTCCAACTTTAAAAGATCTTTCATATCATTTTTGTTTGCGCTACAAATGTAACAAGTTATCTGCAATTATATTGTGTGCAATATAAAAAAAATATTTATTTGAAGTATTTGTTGACAATGCTGTGGCATTTTTCTTTGCCAGATGCATATCAGAGTATTGTTAGAATGGATGGATAATCTAAGAGTGATTTTTTACTCTGATTAAGGGAAATGAATACGCGTAATAGACCTTAGCTGCTCAACTGAAAAGTTTGTTTTTGTGGTTGACATCGGGCTACTTTTGATTAATCTGGTTTGCATCAGGTATATGCTTTATAATTTTGATTTTCATAAAACATTTTGTGTTACACAAGGGTTTTACAACAGGGAGCAGTGCTCGATCGAAGTACTGCTCCCTGTAAGACTCTATGGATTAGATATCTGAAACAGAAATGGTAGCTAAATACACAACTAAGAGGGAAACAGCTCTATTCCTGATCCGTGAATCTGCGATTTAATATAAAAAATACAATATATGATGACATCATCTCGAATTGAACATGATTTTTTAGGAGAAAAGGAAATTAGCAACGATTGCTATTATGGTGTACAGACATTGCGCGCCAAGGAGAATTTCGATATTACCGGAATCCCAATCGGTAGTGAACCTCTTTTTATCCAGGCATTTGGTTATGTAAAGAAGGCGGCGGCTTTGGCAAACCGGGATCTGGGAATTTTGGATCCCAAAAAAGCGGAAGCGATCGCTTACGGTTGTGACCGTTTGATCGCAGGTGAATTTACGGATCAGTTTATCAGTGATCTGATACAGGGGGGAGCAGGTACTTCTACCAATATGAATGCCAATGAAGTGATTGCTAATCTAGGACTGGAATACTTGGGGCATAAAAAGGGAGAATATATTTACTTGCATCCCAACAACGATGTCAATTTATCACAGAGTACCAATGATGCTTATCCTACTGCTTTTCGAATTGCGGTATACTTAAAAATTGCCTCCTTTTCTGTTGCTTTGGAAGAATTGCAAGCGGCTTTTTTTGATAAAGGAAGAGAATTTGATGGCATTTTAAAAATGGGACGTACGCAATTGCAGGATGCAGTTCCAATGACTCTTGGTCAAGAATTTAATGCTTTTGCAACGACTTTAGGTGAAGATGTTTTGCGCATGCGGGAAGCTTCACTGCTGATCACGGAAGTGAATATGGGAGCTACGGCCATCGGTACGGGTGTAAATGCTCCTGAAGGTTATGCGCAACTTTGTGTCAAGTATCTGGCAGAGATCAGTGAGGTACCGGTGACCCTTGCTGCCGATTTAATAGAGGCGACCTATGACACGGGAGCACTGGTGCAATTGAGTGGCACCCTGAAGCGAAATGCCATAAAATTGAGTAAAATATGCAATGACCTCCGTTTGCTGAGTAGCGGACCGCGATGTGGTCTCAATGAAATCAACTTACCTGCTATGCAGCCAGGTTCTTCCATCATGCCTGGAAAGGTTAATCCTGTGATCCCCGAAGTGATGAATCAGACTTGCTATTATGTGATAGGTGCTGATCTTACCGTGACGATGGCAGCAGAGGCTGGGCAATTGCAACTAAATGTGATGGAACCTGTAATAGGGATGGCGCTGTTTACGTCTTTACAGTATTTGACTAAGGCTTGCCGTACATTGAAGGATAAATGTGTCGTCGGAATCACGGCGAATGTGGAGCATAGTAAAAATCTGGTGATGCAAAGTATAGGAATTGTCACGCAATTAAATCCGATCTTAGGTTACGAAGAATGTTCTTTGATCGCGAAAGAGGCCTTGAAAACAGGAAAGTCCATCTATGAAATCGTGGTGATCGAACGGAAGTTAATTACGCAGGCGAAATGGGAAGAAATCTATTCTATTGAAAATTTAATTCACCCTAAATTTATATCACATTGATCCTGCTGTTTGTGATGTTGCACAGTATAACGATGCAAGGTATCACAGAAGCAGTTGAATTGGTATGGTCTAAAAAAACGTAATGCCGAAAGTGGAATTTAGATGGATATGCCCGATAAAATATTGGGCATATCCATCTAAATTAAAAATGAACGTTGTTTAACTTTTCGGGTGAAGTCAGATTTTGTATCTGAACCCGTATTTTTCTTTAATTCTTATTGGTGATGAGATCTTTAATTTCTTCTAAACTTTGCAGCACGGATTCTATGACTGTTGGTGTTTCTGGCAAGGATGTAGTGTGATAGCTATGGAATTCCCATACTTCTAATACCTGTTCAAAGGGGATGGAAAAGATTTCGTAAATCTGATTTAATGATCGACACTGTAAAAAGCCGCCTTCTAGTATGCTGATGGATTTGAAGACAATATCTTGCCCCTTGAGGACGACGACGGCCAATGTTTCGGGCTTAACCTGATCCCAGTTTTCGATAAACTTACCCGTGACATCCATTTTTTGTGGAAAAGGCAACATGGAATCCCCATGGATGGGAAAGGTGCGATAGGTGCGATGTTTAGGAAGATTTGGAATCTGATATTTTGGAAGTTCAGCTAGATAGAGCGGGTCTGCATATCCTCCTGTGATATATCCTGCCTTTCCTTGTAAGGGTACGTAATCTGCATTTTCATGATCCGTCTTGTCGACAGTGATGGCAAGTACTCGTAAATTTCCACCTTTAATATAGATATCATTTCCGGCCTGTAGATCGCGAATTTTCAATTCTCCAAGTTTACTGATATCGACCGTCAATAAGGTGTCTAAGCTGATCTTAAAATAATTGGATATGGACAATAGGAAATGCGGTTCCATCGCCTTGGTTTTTCCAATTTCGATCAGCGCAAGTTTGGTGCGCGTTACATTGATGGCATCTGCAAGTACCGTCTGACTCACTTTTTTACGCTCACGAAGGAACTTGAGGTTATTAGTGAAAAATATTTTTGGTTCTTTATGTTTCATTTGTTATTATTAGAAACATATGATTGTTTCTAATGGAAACAAATATAGTGTAAAATATTGAGAAATATTGGATTGGGTTTAGCGTTATAAGGTAGAGAGATGCGTTGAAGGAGATCTCTTTCTTATAGTGAAATAATAGGGGATTCATACCGTGTCAACTCATTTAATTGGATGAAGGTGAATAAATTTAAAAATATGGAATACGCCATTGTCGATATCGAAACTACGGGCGGACATGCGCGAAGTAGCCGAATGACAGAAATTGCTATTTTGATACACGATGGTCATCATGTTGTCGAGCGTTGGGAATCATTGATCAATCCTGAGCAGGATATTCCACTGGCGATTTTTGCATTGACGGGTATTGATAATGATCTGGTCGCAAATGCTCCGGTATTTGGTGATATTGCCCAGCACGTATTTGATCTGCTTGAGGGGCGCATATTTGTTGCTCATAATGTCAATTTTGATTACTCCTTTATTCGTCATCAATTGGAAGAGGAGGGTTTTAAATGGGGGGCTAGAAAATTGTGTACTGTCAGGCTGAGCCGAAAAATCAAACCTGGTTTTCCATCCTACAGTTTAGGCAAGCTGTGTGATGATTTAGGCATTCCAATTTCCAATCGTCACCGTGCTGGTGGTGATGCTGAAGCAACTGCTTTATTATTTGCATCTCTTCTAGAATCAGACCATGAAGGAGTGCTGGAGGAGATGCTGAAAAAAACTTCAACGGACCAACGTTTTCCTCCTAATCTTGCTATCGAGGATTTTGAAGCGCTTCCAGCAGAGCCCGGGGTTTATTATTTTTTGAATCAGCAGGGTAAGGTCATTTATGTAGGAAAGGCAGTTCATCTTAAAAAACGCGTCGCTTCTCATTTTACAGGACATAGTATCCATAAGCAAAGACAACATTTCTTAAAGGAAATTTACCATATCACTTTTGAAGTCTGTGCGACCGAATTGATGGCCTTATTGCTCGAATGTACTGAAATAAAAAGGCTATGGCCGGCGTATAATCGTGCTTTAAAGCGTTTTGAACCAAAATTTGGTTTGTTCAGATATGAAGCACAAAATGGATATCACTACCTTGCTGTCGGGAAATTGAAAAAGCATTGTCCATGTTTGCAAACCTTTAATGTGGAATATGAAGGAATTCATGTCTTACGCCAGTTGATGATCAACTTTGAATTGGACCCGCGCATGTGTATGTTTGCGGCATCTGATACGCCGTACGCCAATAGAATTAAAGAGACTGATGTCTCTCTTCCTAATATCGAAGCGCATAATGCGCAAGTTGATTTGGCGGTCGATCATCTTTTGGGTCAGCAGCAGACTTTTGTAATCGTGGACAAAGGTAGAACGTTGGATGAAAAGAGTTACGTCTGGGTGGAACAGGGTAATTTTTACGCCATGGGTTATCTCGATCACGATGCACAGCTAGCCTCAATGGAAGATATCCGCTCGAGTTTAAAGCGTTATTATGGTAATCATTATATGATGCAGCTGATCAATTCATATGTCAGTAAATACCCCAGAAAGGTGACATATCTGAATGATTGTCACAAAGCTGTCGTTTTACCCGAAGTGACCGATGATTGCGATGGAGAATCTTTGATCTTGTTTTAAGTATACCTATTATTGAATTAAAATAAAAATGAACGGATGGATTACATATTATCAATAGCGAATAGTGTTATTTTCTTATTTCTGGCATTGATGCATTTATATTGGGTCTGTAATGGCCAAGTGGGTATCGCAGCAACAATTCCAACCAAGTTGAATGGGAAGCGCGTCTTTACTCCCAGTCGTTTTGGTACTTTTGTCGTGGCCGCAGGATTGTTTATGTTTGCGGTCACCAACTTGATTTTTGGAGGAATGATTGAATCGCCTATAGGGCTTTCTTATATAAATTATGCCATGTGGGGTATTGCTGGTATCTTTCTGATCCGTTTTATTGGTGATTTTAAATATGTCGGTATTACCAAAAGGTTCCGACAATCTGTTTTCGCTCAGAAAGATACTTTTTTCTATAGTCCGTTATGTTTTTTACTGGCCGTATCTCATGCTATTTTGCTTATGGATTAGCTAGATCTGATCAATTCCACCTTTAAATTGTGGTACAAAGTCTACTTTACTGTAAATATGAGGGGCGTTCATTTCAATACCAGCAGCTAGGAAGTCGTTCAGGATCAACTGAAATATTTCAGATTTGGCGAGCTCAATTTCCCCAGATTGGGTGATGTAGACATTCAATTCATATAATACATAAAAATCATCTAATTTCTTTTGTAATACAAAAGGAGCTGGGGTTGTATTGACTCGAGCGACGCGGGGTGGTATACTCAGTAATAGCTCATGGATCCGCTCCCAGGGTTCTTCATATCCCACAGATAATTCGACTTGAAAGCAAATACCTTGATCTGAAAAAGTGGAATAGTTAACCGTGTTGCCCGATAATATAGATGAATTAGGGATTGTAATTTCTTCGTTTTTAATGGTTCGAAGCCGTGTTACTAGTGGAGACTTTTCAATGACGACTCCTGTTTTATCGGCTATGGTGATTCGATCTCCTATGCGGAAGGGTCTCATGTAAGTGATAACAAGACCGGCAATAATGTTGGATATCGCAGATGAAGATCCTAACGAAAACAATACCCCGATAAATACCGATATACCTTTGAAAATATCGGAGTTTGATCCTGGTAGATAGGGAAATATGAGAACGAGTGTGAAAGCCTGTAATAGAAAGCGGACAATGGTAAAAGTGGGCATGGCAAATTCTCGGTGAAAACCATTGATCTCTAATTTTCCTTTATCGATTTCAGTGAAAATATACTTCACAAAACGTACCGCATAGCGCATGACAAATAGGATCACAAATACCGTAATCAGATTGGGAATGTAAGCCCAGATCGCTAAGATTGCTTTTTTTAAGGGTTTGGTGAAAAGGCCTATTAAACTGTTTGCCCAGCTTTGTGTAAACGGAAATACACTGAATATAATAGGTAGCATGATAAAAGCCATCACAACGATCAATATCCAGCGCAACATGTCGATGCTGCTGATGAGTATGCGTGTTTTCTGAACGGAACTGATCAGGACATAGTTTTTAATTTTTACATCCTTGATCCGTTGGGTACGCTCGGTCATGATCCGTTGAATGCTGTAATTTTTAATTCTGTTGATCAACAGAATTAAAAGATAAAATACAAATAAAATGAGGATAATAAGTCCGATACGGATCATTACTTTGGTGATGCTGTTTTCTTCTTTTTCTTGGGAAATGGCTTGTTGAATGCTTTTTAAATATTGGTTGGCTACTTCTTCTTTGCTTTTCCCTTCCAATAGGGCATCGAGTTCTGTAATTGAAGTAATGATCAAATCTTTGTATACAATATCGGAGCTGATTTCATTGTTTTCTATCTTAAAGGAATCAACACGAACAAAGTCATCTTCGTACAGATTATGAATACGATTGACCACGTTGGCAGCACGGTCTTTTGCTAAAGATGAACCTAGTTTATTGTAAACGTAAAAAAGGGTATCCTGAAAAGGAGCAACGGCATAGCCTTTGGTATTTTTCTTAATGGAATCGACTTTAAGCTTTGCCTGTTGGTTGCGGATGAGATTTTCTTCATCCAAATTATTCAATTGCTGTTTGAGATTTTCTTTTTTAGTGCTGTTTTGAGTCTTTAGATTGGTAATCTCATTTTGAAGCTTCACGCGCTCTAAGGAATCGTTGATCTGCTGTTGTCTAATACCGTTTAATAGGGAGCTCAATCCGAGTTCTTTTGCATCTACGGAGTCTATCTCTTGCGCCGACAGTGGGTTAAGGGCGGTAAAACAGAGTAAAGAAAAAAGGAAACATATGTAAAGTCTTTTCATGTGTACGGGCTTTTTGATGATACTTCCATCTGGATGGTTGTCGATCGGGCTGTTTTAGAAAAATCAAACATAGATAAATTTGCTTGTAAACGCAATCAAATAACCTGATAAAATTTTGAAAGGTATCGCCTTTTCTGAGTTTTTTGGGTTGCACTGATTCCGTTTAGGGAATATTGGCTACTAATAAGATAAGTGATTGAGTTTGGTTCTTGTTATAGCTGGAGAAACAAGTTCAGAAAAGGCGAATAAGATGATATGTCTTTACTTTTTTAATTTCGATAACACAAGATCAAGATGAAGAATGATTAGTATAATGGCCGATAAGATGATGATCGGTATGGCCGAAGTATACAGCGTACAATAGATTTCGCCTTTTAAATCATAAGTACTCCAAGAAGATTCGCGATCCACAAAAATCGTGTAATCCCAGAAAAACCATCCAGCCATTAATAATATCCATTTTGCTGCGACCTTAACGCTATTTTTCTTGATGAGATCCAGCAGTACAAATAGAACAGTCAAAATCAGAGTGGAAAATAAAGAAATGAAAAAAGCATCATGAAAGAAGCTACAGTCCAAACATCCGCTTGATGTGTTATCTGTCAGTACACCCATGGACCAATATATCTGGATGAAGGTGCAGATCCAGATCAGGATGGCAGTTCGTGCTGTGTTTGTCAGTAAGTTGATCATCAGTCCTTATTTAGCAGTCTTTATCAGTTGATGTATTCCTTTTTTTTAACATCTCATGTTGTGTCCGATTTTTTGAACAGGCTAAAATAATGAATAATTAATGAATATCTACTGAGTTGATGACATAAACCCGCAGGATTGCTGAGCAATACTCTGCGGGTGGCAACCGCTAAGTTACAGTTCGTTTTCCTCAAACATCTTGGCGTCGCGGGTATTTTTTTGAACAGCAATAGCTGAAAACATACTTAAGCAAAATGACATGGCATAAAATCCTTTTTCACTAAGCAATAAATCTGCATTCCATAGACCTACAGTGAGTAGGATCATAGCAGCTATGGTAGCAAACCAACTTAATCCATAATAAAGGTCGGTCACGACAATACCTTCAGATCGATCTCTCACACTTTTTTGCACCGAGATCACGGCAAATAATCCAAAGAGTAGGATGGTGAAGTAATATCCTTTTTCGTTGAGTTCCATCGTGGCATTCCATAAACCTATACAGAATCCCACTGTCCCTGTAAGTAAGGCAAACCAAGATGCACCGATAAAAGCACCTGTGGGTTTAAATGGGTTTTTTACTTTTTCATCATGTTTTGTAAGTGGAGCATGCTCCTCAGTTTTGTTTTTTAGCGGTTCCATATTTGTAGTTTTTAGTGTTTTACTGATAGCAAATGTCTGATGTAAGTGAGTATTGCACAAATGAATTATTGTTAAATACTGACGATATAAGTTGTCAATGATGCGTATATTTATTATCAAATTAAAATTGTATGGATACACTTTCTGCATTGGTAAATTTGTTATTAGATGATGATAAAAAGGCTTTTAGGTTATTTTTACAAAAAAGAAATAAGCGAGATGATGTCCGGAATATTATCTTATTTGATTTGATAAATACTGATGATATAAATGGTTTAGATAAGCTGTATAAAAAAGCTAAAAATAGAGATTCTTATCATGCTTTACGTAAGAGACTGCAGGATAACCTGCTATTGTTTCTTTCACAGAAAATATTTGAAAGGAACAGTAGTCAATCTGCAGAAGTGATGCGTCTGATCGTCGTAAGCCGTTACTTATTGGAAAACAATTTGGATAAAACGGCTTTCAAGTCTTTGGCAAAGGCAGAACAGCTAGCCGTAAAATTAGAGGAATATAACCTATTGAACGATGTTTTGCTGCTGAAGATACAATATGCACATAGTGCAGCTGCTGAAAACCTTGAACTGTTGACCGCCCGTTTAGTGACTAATCAGCAGCATATGCAACGTGAGACAAAATTAAATCTCGCTTATGCCTTCTTACGGCAAGAACTGCGGGATGTGAATCTGAATGGTAAAGTTGTTAATCTGACAACACTGATGATGACGACTATTCGTAAATATCAAATCGCTGTCAGTGATCTCATGACTTATAAGTCAATCTATCAGATTCTTTTTATTGCAAATGAGTATGCCGCTATTTATCATGATTATCGTTTTATAGAACGCTATATCAAGCGTATTCATCATTTTTTGAAGAAGCAAACGAAAACTAATGAGCAGCAGTTGTTTTATCATCTTTATGTACTCTATTTTTTAGCCAATTTTCATTTCCGTAATAAAGATTTTGCTCAGAGTGATAAATATATTGCAGAAATGCAACTCTGCATGGATGGCAAAAGCGTTTATAGCGTTCAATTTTATGCAAGGCAACAATTAATGTCAGCACTCAATCTTTATTTTACAGGAAATGATGGGAAAGCTATTTTGCTGTTGCAGCACATGTTGACAGGTGCAACCCAAAAGTATAAGCAGGAGGATGTGGAAGATCTGAGGATCTGTCTGACCATGTTCTTGTCTTTGCGGCAGGATAAAAATTGTCTGCGGCAGCTGGCCATGTTTCAACATACAGATCAATGGTACGAAAAGAAAATGGGTATGCTCTGGACGATCCGAAAGAATCTAATGGAAATCTTGATCCATGCACAGTTTGAACATCTGGATCTTGCTATGTCGAGATTGAATAGTTTTAAGCGTAGGTATAGTGCATATCTTGCAAGCACCCATGAAGAAAGGGTTTTGAAGTTTGTGAGTTTCGTTGAAAAATATTTGATTAAGCCTGATGTTGTATTTCATCCAGCATTTCAACAGGATGTTCATCAGCTCTTAAAAGCTAATCAGGATATTTTCCACCTTTGTTTTCTCTCTTGGCTGATGGCGACTTGGAAGAAGAAGTCTGCCTATCAAATTGTATTGGAACATCTTGCAGTTCATTAATGCTTTCTTAAACTATCTTTCATGATTTTGAAATACCAGTTTTAATTGAGGTTGTGCTGTTTTTATATGGATCTGTTTAGCTTGTGACAACTTATTGTGATATTGCTTGTTTTATAGTTATGGATGCATGGTATTATTCTGGAACAAGCGGTATTCTATTACCGTATAAAAACAAAAACTTTTATCCCGAGAGTTTTCAGGGTAAAAGCAGGCTTACGGTTTGTAGTCACCTTTTCAATTCTTTGGAGGTAAATAGTTCTTTTTATAAAATACCACGTCAAGAAACTGTACAGCGGTGGTCGGAAGAAGTGACTGCCGATTTTCGCTTTACCTTTAAATTATGGCGTGGCATTACGCATGCTAAAGGATTGAGTTTTGATCCTCAGGATGTGCATCAATTTATGGATGTCATTGCTGCGGTTGGAGACAAGAAGGGATGCCTGCTCGTCCAATTGCCGCCATCAATTTCATTGAGTTACAACACTCAGGTAAATCATTTGTTGGAGACGATCATAAAAAATGATCAAAGTAATGGTTGGAGGGTGTGTGTTGAATTTAGACATGAGTCGTGGTATCGGGAGGAAACATACCAACTGTTGGAGGACTATGGAATTGCTTCTGTGATACATGATAAACATGGTCGTGGTATACACCTACAGGATACCGTAACTCCATTTGTCTATGTGCGTTTTCATGGACCTGATGGGAATTATAAAGGTTCTTACGAAGATGCATTTTTGCAAGAATACAGTTATTACATTAAAGATTGGCTTGACGCTAAAAAAGAAGTATATGTCTATTTCAATAATACCATTGGAGCTGCTATTGATAACTTAAATACTTTGTCTGCATATGTTGCGGAAAGTGATTGATTGCTTGTTGCGTCACTTTTTATGAACAGATGAAGTGCTGAAATGCGAGTAGCGCAGATGCTAATTTTTTGCGGAGTAAAGAGGAGCAAAACTTATAGCTCTTAATCAGGCTTTCATGCCATAGGTTTTCGAATTGACCTAAAAACATCTCTTAAAAAGCAATCAATTGTAAGAGATGTTTTTAGTTTATCTATTTTAAGAAATCAGCATACCAATGTCCTGATGATTTAATAATGCGTTGCTGCGTTTCAAAGTCAACATAAACCAAACCAAATCGTGGTTCATAACCCTCTGCCCATTCGAAGTTATCAAGAAAAGTCCATGCAAAATAACCGTTTACTTGAACACCTTCTTGTTTCGCTCGATATACTTGTTCAATAATCGCTTGTAAATACTGTACTCTTTTGGGATCATCTACCCTGTTATTTTCTACTTGATCAGGAAAAGCAGCGCCATTTTCTGTGATAATCAAAGGCGGCATATTTTCGTAGGCATGGAATTTTTTAAGGATGTGATACATGGACTCTGGATAGACTTCCCATTTCATGGCTGTCATGGAGACTTTACGATCCTTGGCACTTACAATTTTTGCTTGTAGGTAGGGGACAAATAAGGAATGGCGGATAATCTCTCGAGTATAGTTTTGTACACCAATGAAATCCATATCAAATTTTAGATCTTGCTCATCGTTTTGTTTGATGTACTTCTCGATTCTTTTTAGAATTTTGATTTCACTAGTCGGATAGCCCTTGCCCAGTAACGGTTCTATAAAGAGTCTATTCAATAGTACGTCTGCTCGTTGTGCAGCACGGATATCTTTTTCCCGCGCCGAGAAAGGTTCTACATGCGAACATGAGAAGGTCGTGCCTACAAAACTGTCTTTTTGTAACGATTTAATGATTCTGGCACCATGTGCCTGTGCTAAAGTGGCATGATGTGCAGCGGCTAAGAAATAATCAATTCCTTTCTTTCCAGGGGCATGTACTCCAAAGAAATATCCTGCTGCGGTAAATACGGCAGGTTCATTGAGCACCATCCAGTTTTTTACCCGATCACCAAATGATCTGACACAGACTGCTACGTAATTGCCAAACCATTCTTTAACATCGCGGTTGAGCCAGCCCCCTTTTTTTTCAAGGGCATGGGGTAGGTCCCAATGGTATAAGGTCACCCAGGGCGTAATACCTAACTCCAAAGACAGGTCGATAAGCCGATTGTAAAAATCGATTCCTAATGGATTGATTGTTACGGTACCTTCTGGAACTATGCGGCTCCATGAAATGGAAAATCTATAGTTTCGAATATTTAAACTGTACATCAAATACAGATCTTGGGTATATTGATTGTAAAAATCGCAAGCTATATCTCCGCTATGGTTTTTGAATATTTTATTTCTTTTCTGAACAAAAACGTCCCATATGGAAAGTCCTTTTCCATCTAGATTATGTGCTCCTTCGATTTGGTAAGCTGCGGTTGAGACACCCCAGATAAAATCTTCACCAAAGGATTTTTTAGTTAAAGGCATTTACTCGTATAAATTTTCAGGTGCAGTAAAAAATGTTCTATTATATCTTCTAGTTTTTATGGAATCTAAGAGGTGAATAGAATGAACTAAACTGTACAAGAAAGAGACGAAATATCATCCTTTGAAATAAATGAGTGATCGTTTTCATAATTCAAATGTTTTAAACCACAGGCTATGTAAATTTACTTGTCTAAATATACATCGTCAGTGTGAACTGTAGGTTAATAACCTATTAATTTTCAAAACATGATGATGGTGGCTTTCTTGTCCTCTATATTAGATCTTATTTTGATTTTAGATCATGCCATAAAGCTTAAAGATACCTTTTTATTTTCCTATTTGCTATGTGTTTGATTTTTTTGATCTTTTGAATAATTTTTATTTCCTAAATGGGCATTAAACTCTGGGCTTAGAGCAGTCCTTGTCTATATCTTTGAGGGCTGATTCCTATTAATTCTTTGAATAGGTTTGAAAAAGTGGGAATACTGTCGTAACCGATTTTGTAAACAATTTCACTAATATGCAATGATTGGTCTTCTAATAATTCTAATGCGAGCTGCATACGGCTTAATTTTATAAACTGAAAAATGGTTATATCTGTTTCTTTCTTGAATTGTCTTGACAAGGTCCGCTCGGGAATATTTACGTGTTGCGATAAGGATGCTATTGTAATCTGTTCACTAATGGATTGGGTAATATATTCAACAACTTTTAAGAGTGATTCGGACTTTGGTGGTTGTGCATGAAGTTTTAGAGGGCTGATTAATATATGTGCTAACATTTTTTTTAAAGACGCTAGCCCAACTTCTTTCAGTTCTTTATCGGACCAATGTTGTACGCCAAATGCTAAAAGATGATCAAGTAAGTTTGATGGAGAGAAAATAGCGATATTTCCCCAATGAGCAGTAGGATACTTTTCCTTATTCAAATCAAGAAAGATCGTCTTGAGTTTTAAATTGGGCGATCTTGATATTAATTTATGTTTGACATGTGCGTCAACATAAGCATAGTGTCGGGCAGGAATACAAAAACTTCCCTTTTCTGAGTAAAGATATACAGCACTCATTTCAGGGGAGATCAGCTGTGCTTTTTCGTGATGATGTATTTCGGTATTAAATTGACCAAAATACCGGATCTCAATATCTCCATCTTCAATAACTTTTGTACAATCTAGTGTTGATATGTAAGCTTTTGGCATAATTAGATAAGTATTGCTTTATTTTCAAATATAACAAAATAAAAACGCTCATTATTTTTGATAAAACAAAAGATCATGAATAAGAAAAAAATAGATATTTTAGATACCACTCTCCGTGATGGTGAGCAGGGGCCTGGGTGCTTGCTGACTCTTCAATCAAAACTAGAAATAGCCGAACAGCTTGAATTTCTCGGTGTTGATATTATAGAAGCGGGTTTCCCTGTGAGTTCTCCTGCAGATTTTAAGGCGGTACAGGAAGTTTCAAAATTAATTAAAAATGCTAAAGTGTGCGCATTGGCCAGAGCCCGTGAGCTAGATATTGACACTGCGGTTAATGCGCTCAAAAATGCGGTGTGTCCTAGAGTACAACTTGGAATCGGGACTTCGGATATTCATATTAAAAATAAATTTAATAGTACCAGAGATGATATTTTAGCTGTAGCATTTAAAATGGTGCGGTATGCCTCTAATAAAATTGAGGAGGTGCAATTTTTTGCTGAAGATGCGGGTAGAGCCGATAATTTATTCTTAGCAAAAATGGTTGAAAATGTGATTGAGGCAGGTGCAACTATTGTTAATCTACCTGATACCAATGGTTTTTGTACTCCTTTTGAATATTATGAAAAGATCAAATTTGTTATAGAAAATGTCCCGAATATGGACAAAGCTAAAATTTCGGTACACTGTCATAACGATCTAGGCATGGCAACCGCAAATACAATTGCGGGGTTGCTGGCTGGTGCAAGTCAGGCGGAAGGAACGATAAATGGTGTCGGGGAGCGGGCTGGTAATGCGGCATTGGAAGAAATTGTGATGACTCTTATTATTAAAGATTTACCCATATTTACTACTGTTGATCCTCGTTATATAAGCAAGTTGAGTAAAATGGTTGAAATAGCCATGTCCAATCCTGTGCAAGCGAATAAGGCTATCGTGGGACGGAATGCTTTTGCCCATTCGTCTGGAATACACCAAGACGGTGTTCTGAAGGATAGGAGCAATTATGAAATTATTGATCCTGCGATGATCGGTTTCGAGTTACCGGATCTTATACTGACTGCCCGCAGTGGTCGTGCAGCTTTACGACATCGGATGGAAATACTTGATATTCAATTTCAGGAAAATGAATTTGAACAGTACTATGCCTATTTTTTGCAAGTAGCAGATACCAAATCTATCGTGGCGGATAGCGATCTTATTGACTTATGCAAATCGCGCTCAAGAAAGGTCTTCTAAGTATCATCAAGCAATTATAGGGCTTTTGTAATTGAATCGTGTTTTTAATCCTATTTTCATCGCGCCGATATATGGAGGAGAAAGAAAGTTTCCATCTTTCCCCTCTATAATCGCTCTCTTTAGGTATTAGGGGGGATCTAAAATTTACATCAGTCCAAATTTTAATCCTAAGAAAAATGTTCTTGGCCTACTCGGACCATAAATATAATTGCTGTCTCTATTTTTGCCCGTATCAAAATCGCGTTGATATTGATTGAACATATTTTGAATACCAATATGGAATTGTAAATCTTGCTTGATTTGTTTTAGTGTACATGTATAAGATAGCTTAATATTGTTTTCAAGGAATGTAGGGGAGGTGTAGAGAACATCCTTATCGATACCTGGAGCACCTGCAAAATGAGGAACTTGCATGGGACCGGTCAAGACACCGGACAATACAGCATTGAATGGATTTTGAGGCCAAAAACTAAGGGTATAATAACCATAAAGATCAGGAGAGCGCAGATATTGTTTCGTGCTAGGAAGATCCGAAGACCAGGATACAGCTTGATCATAGGTGGATTTTTGTAAGGTCAAACCGGTCTCCAGTTGTATTTTTTGATCATAATTTAATCTACCTTCCACTGTTACCCCTCGTACGGATGAGTTTCCTCCGTTTTTTCGTAAGAGTTGCTGATTGTTATTTTGATCAATACCGATTTCTTCCAAAACGAATGTGTTGTACAAGCGGGTGAAAAATCCATCTACTGTAAACCCATAAATCATGTGTTCACTGGCTCTGTTAAAGTCCAAAGAACTATTCAAACTATTGGACGTTTCTGCTATCAAATTTGCATCGGTGCGAATGACGGAAACGCCACCTCCGGCAAAAGCCATATGCATATCGGTTTCTAACGCTTGTGGGGCTTTAAATCCTCTTGCATATGATGTTCTCCATTGGGTTTCATAGCCAATTTTATATAACGCGCTGAGTCTCGGTGTGAGAACCATGTTGTCCATACGGTTGGATTTGTTTAAGCGAAGTCCGGATAGTAATGTTAATTTACGGTTTACTTCCCAGTCACTCTGTAAAAAAGCTGCAAGTAAATTGACCTGTTGGTCAATCAGGTAATCGTATGCTTTAATTTCATCAAACGTGTATTCGTATTGATTTTCTACTCCAGCAGTAAAGGTGTTTTTTCCATTTAGGAATTCCGAACTGATATAATTGTATTGAACTCCGTTTTGTACCGAATAATTTTTTGTATGTCCCCATGCATCGATTTGGTCTATACCTGTGTAATGTGTTCTTTTTGTATTTTGGGCAGAACTATAGATACTGAATGAACTTGATTTGTCTTTTGCCTGACGTTCGTAATTGAAGCCTGCTACCAGAATATGATGTAAGCGGTATTCAGATTGATCGGCTTTGTCGGCTTGAAGATCTAATTTATTTCCGCCTTTTCTTTCTTCATTGATACTCCATCCATTGATCTCCAGTTTATCTTGCGGAGATAACTTAAAAAATGAATTGAAACCGAAAGAGTTGTTTAGTAAGATGGGCATTTCAGAAAATCCATCGCCATTTGCATCATAGGAGTCAAGATTGCGATGAGATGCGAAAAGAGAAACTCCAGCATTCTGCTCATCATTAATTGCTGTTAGATTGGCATTAAAAAAATGATCCCAGGTTTTGTTCCCGATTAATGAGCTGTTATTGGAAAGTGTGAACGAGCTTTTTCGCGGTTCCTTTGTTAAGATATTGACCGTTCCAGCAATGGATGAGGAACCATATAAAACCGAACCACCACCTTTTACAATTTCGACGCGGTCAATCATATTGGCAGGTATCTGTTCCAGTCCATACAGACTCATCAATGAACTGAATACGGGGCGGTTATTAATTAGGATCTGGGAATAGGAGCCCCCAAGCCCATTCATCCTTAACTGAGAATAGTTACACGTCTGACAGTCTGTTTCCATACGCAATCCCGGTTGAAAACATAGACCATCTGCTAAGGTGTTGGATTGCGTGATATCGAAAGTCCTACTGTCTAGAATATGGACTGCTATAGGACTTTCGGATTTTCGGCGCGCTGTTCGGGTGCCGGTAACGACAACGCTATTTAATCGGTTTGAGCTAGCGTTAAGTTCTAGATTTTTTACTTGAACTACCCTCTCTACTATGGTTACAGATAAGAGCCTGGTTTCAAAACCAATAAAACTGACCTTTAATTGATAGGATCCTGCTGGAATAGGAGGTAATTCATAATTTCCAATGCTATCCGCTTTTGTAGCCATACCTAATCGTGGAATGCTTATAGTAGCCCACTCAATGGGGGCTCCTTCGGGATCGGTTATCTTACCTTTTAATTGCCCTGTCTGTGCAGAAAGGGTCAAACTCGATAAGATGAGGGTACCCATTATTAGAAAATGATTGATCTTCATTATGTAAATGTTATTTGTTAGTGTTACAAATCTATAAAGTTTGCATAAACTAACAAATTATTTATAACAATATTGTTAGATTGTACTAATAATTTGTATTTTTGTTATCATGATATCACAGACGGAAGAAAATTATCTGAAAGCATTATTTGCTTTGACGAGTACAAAAGGTGAAGCTAGTGTAAATGAATTAAGTAAAATGCTGGACATTAAAATGCCTACCGTAAATGGTATGATGAAACGTCTTAGTGAAAAAGATTTTGTTATTTATGAAAGTTATAAACCTTTGAAACTAACGGAAAAGGGAAGAAAAGAAGCATCATTAATTATTCGGAAACATCGTCTGACAGAAATGTATCTGGTGGAAAAAATGGGATTTGGTTGGGAGGAAGTACATGACATTGCTGAACAAATTGAACATATACAGTCTCCGGCTTTTTTTGCTAAAATGGATGAAATCTTAGGTTTTCCTGAGGTGGATCCACATGGTTCGCCTATACCTGATGAAAATGGTAAAGTGATCGTTAAAGATTTTGATAGGTTGAGTGATTGTGAAAGTGGCGATGTTGTAAAATTTATGGCAGTGAAACCGTCTTCGGAAGAATTGCTTAAATTTTTAAATAGCCGCGAATTGGTACTGGGAGCTGTGATTACTATACAATCTGTTGAATTGTTTGATAAAAGCATGTCGGTCAATTATGCGCATAGAGAGATGGAGGTCTTGAGCAATATGGTTTGTGAAAAATTACTTGTGGAGCATGTTGCTAAATAAATGATTTAATTTCCAGCAGCCCTTGATTGATTTGAATAGCTGCTGGAAATGTTTATTTATTGTTTCTCTAAGACCCACCTTTGATTGTTGCTGCCAAGATTATTATTGATACTGTATAATACGACTTGCGTATTGTCGCTTATACTGCTTCCAGGGTTGTCTATGATCAATCCTTTGCTCAGTATACTTCTTATAAAGACTGTATTGCTGATATCTAAAAAGTTAAAGGTCCATTGTTGATTTTGATTTGTTGAGCTACTGTACTGAATCAATCCGGTATTGAGATCATCTGTACTGGCCGGCATATCGACGGATTTGGAACTTCCAACATTAACTAATGCATATCCGGAACTGCCACTGACAATTTTCCATTTTTGAAAATCGCTTGTATGAGCACTGTATTGTACAATTTGAGCAGAATTGGCTGTACTATTATCCCGAACTGTGAGATACTTACCGCTACTGACATTTTTAATCTTATACGTATCATTAGTATTGAAAACTGTTATAGGAACTAATTTTGCCGGAGCTTGTTGATTAAAAATATCTGTCAATGTGATCCTAATGGTATAATTTCCATTTGCTAAAGTACTGGAAAGGGTATCTATTCTTTTCTCTGGTTGTATTTTTTCTTGTGTCTGTAAAACGGAACCTGAAGCATTTAATAGTTCAAGTTTATAGCGTAGTTGTGGAGATTTGTTCTCGTTGATTCCCCAAGAAACAATAACTTTAGTATTATGATAGCGGGCGGTACTATAGCTATTTTCGATAGTTGTCAATACGGGAGCAGTTCCTTGTCCTGCCTGTTCTGGTAAGTTTAATACACGACCAGTACCAAAAGCGGGATCTGGAGTCGTGGAACCTCCATGCTCCATAAAATACGCGTCCTCGGCACTATTGTAACCGACATTAAATGCTCGATCAAATTGCCCATTTCGTGCAGCATCATTATCATTGGCCGAGAAATAACGACTACTCGATTTTTCCCAAACATTATTCACACTGAGGTTCCAATTATCTTTCAACAATGCTTTTCTATGGAATCTGCCATCATAGCTCGGATTGTCGCCTACCCAGTTTTCTAAAAATGTACCACTGCCCGAACCTAAATATCCTGCGCTAGCTTCTCTACCGATGGTGGAGGTGTGTAACCATTTTCCCGTTGAGAGGTCTTGAACGAAATTGGCAATGTATATTTTTCCGTTTTCTTTCCAAGAACGGATGACCATATTGTACCACGTATTGATGCTCCAATGATATGGATTTAATGTTTTTTGACCATCTCCTTCACCTCCGAAACGACTAGCAACTGTTTTGCTATCTAAATATGAATAGAAAGCGAGATTATTTGTTGCGGTATTTTTATCCCACAGCGAAGCAAGCATAATGTTGGATGTTCCATAACGCAGATCTGGTGTGTCTTGTAAACCCATATATCCACCATCATAATTGAGCACCGAGAAATATTCCGTTTTAGCTGTATTTGTAATCTTTATTTTGCCCATCTTCAATACCGCATCATTTGGAAAACTATAGACGAGATGCTGTGAGGGTGCAGCATTACTTCCTGTTAATATCAGATTGGGTAGATCTTTATCATTCTGTGAGATAGTCGCAGAGGGTTTTTCTAATCTTGATTTTACAATTTCTTTTGAGCAGGAAATCGTAGCGAGTGTTGCGAATAGTACGCCTGTGAGATGTGTTTTTTTCATAACTGGAATGGATTCATAAGGGTTTATTATTGATTTTGGTTAACATAATAGTATTAAGTTAGCCGTTTTGTTTGGATAATTTATGGGCTTATTAAATGAAATCGATTGCGTAATTTTTATTGTTCATGATATCTATTGTAAGGGGTAACTGATTGATAGCTAGATTTGAGCGTGATGTATGCTTCACATTGCTTATCTCTTAAAATCAAGCTGGTTGGAAATTACTTTCGATAGGGCATTTTTATCTTGCTTCTGGTGGATTAATTATTTTACGTTATCTGGATTGATCAAAAACATTAAAAGCTGCTGTGTCTGTACGCTGTTTTTTTCGATTTGTAAGAATTAATCAGCGTCTATTTTTATATTGGAGAGGATCATAAAGCTTTTTTTATAATTTTTTGTTTAGTACCACAAACCAATATCCCATTTCAATTGTTATATAAGCAGGTTACTAAATATTTAAACATCATAAACTACATTATACTATGGGAAATTTATTATACATCATCGCAGTAATTTTAGTCATTATCTGGGCGATCAGTTTTTTAGGAGGATTTTACAGTGGAGGTATTATTCACGTATTATTAGTAATTGCTATTATTGTCGTGTTACTACGTGTTATTCGAGGAAATGCATAAAATTTTAGCTTATTCATAACATTCAGAATATTTCAAGTTAGTAAGCTATAGAAAAAGAGACTTTTAAAGTCTCTTTTTTGTTTTGTATGACAGCATCTACATGCTGATCAGTAAGTTTTATATTTTGCTCTGCAAATGGTATTTTAAAATTATAGTGATACATTTGATATCTATATAACAATAGACTTTTTATGAAATTTTGCTCATCTGTTTGTTTTCTCCTTTCATTGTATGCTATTCATCCTGTATTTTCACAATCATCGATTCGGGATCTGAATCGAGAAAAGATCAATAAAAATCTTAAGATCTTGGTCTTATCGGATTTAAATGACGGCTATGGGTCGACCACTTATAGTCAAGAAGTATTGGATGTGGTAGACCGAATTGCTGAGCTGAAGCCCGATCTTATTTTATGTGGCGGAGATATGGTCGCTGGTCAGAAAAAAACTTTGACGCGAGTAGATCTAGAGGCCATGTGGGCAGGATTTGATCGGGTTGTTTTACAACCAATAAAGACAGCTGCTGTACCTTTTGGATTTACCATGGGCAATCATGATGCTTCTCCTGGTTACGCTTTAGATCGTGAAGTTTCAGCGTTATTTTGGAACAATCATAAGCGTGATGTGAATCTGACTTTTATAGACAGTAATCATTTTCCATATTATTATTCCTACTTGAAAAATAATGTACTGATCATCTCATGGGATGCCTCTTCTGCTCAGATACCAACTGAAGTAAAAAGTTGGATGAAAGAACAATTGAACTCTTCCTTGGCTAAAAAAACAAGATTTAAAATTGTACTCGGGCATCTTCCTTTATATGCTCTCGTTGAATCCAAGAACAAACCTGGTGAAGTATTGGAACAAGCTGATGAAACCTTATCTTTTTTAAAGGAAAATGGGGTTGATCTTTATTTGTCTGGACATCAACATGTGTATTATCCCGCACAGAAAGAAAGTGTCATATTATATCATAGTGGATGTTTAGGTGGGGGACCACGATCTTTATTAGGAGATGATCAAGTGCCTTATAAGGCATATGGTCTGATTGAAATACCGAAGAAGATCAATAAAAAACAGGATGTCAAAATCAGTGGTATAAAGGCGGTTGATCATCAGGAAATTGAACTTCACAAGTTACCTGTTCAGGTGTCGGGTTTTAATGGTACATTGAATCGGATAGATGTTGTTAAGTAGAGCAAGGAACATAAAAAGCTAGTCTTTTTTCTATTTGAGTTGTCATCATAGGTTGTTTTACAGCTGTGTTTGTAGAATTACTACAATATCGATTACTTCCTCTTTTTAGATCCCTCATCGGCTCGATGTACACCATAATAAAAATGTTTAGCTATTTTTTTAAATTAAGTGCTATTTTCCTGTTTTTTAAAGAAAATCATTCCGTATATTTGGCCATATTGAAAAAAAACTAAAAGGTTTTGAAACGTATCTGTACTTATATTCTTCTGATAACATTGACATTGCAGTCCTTCTATCGCAATGTCATGGTACTTGAATATGAGATACACTTACCCGATTATATTGCTCAATGTATCAACAAGGATCGCCCTCAGATTCATTGTAATGGGCAATGTGTATTTATGAAAAAAATAAGAGAAGAAGAGCAGAAGGAAGCAAAAAAGAATCTGGTAGTAAATGAGCGTAACGCTTTTTATATGCATAAGGAAAGTATCTTTTTTACTATGCATCCACCAGAAGAAAATCTTTTTGTTAAACATTTTTCTCCTTATTTGGCGGATTACAGATTTACATTTACCACGCCTATTTTTCGTCCTCCTATCCCGTTTTTGCTTACCAGCGAAGCTTAGTTATTAACGTCAGCTATTTTAATTTAGTGATCTGATTTTATCCCGATATTATCGAGACGGATACTGATATCCTATATCATGAATTTCTTGATGTATTGTTAAAGACAGATTTTTATCGGATCCTATTCATGTCGTTGTACCTGCGATAGATCAATATTGAAAATGATGCTCTGCATCATGAATTTTATTGATCATTTTGGAGAACAGACTTCAACATGTTGACTAGTGGTTGAAACAGGAATGGATTGAAGTATAGCATTTATTAAAGTACTATCAGATCATCAATTAATGATCTCGCATAAATTATTTCTGCAGGATACGCTCCATATCATAGTCGGTATGTAGCAGTGGAAGATTTATAGTGGGTAATTGTTATATTTTGATAACCTCTTTTCTACCTGCTGATGATTACGATGAATCAAAGTCATTCCCAACTCTGAGATCGAGGTGAAGATAGTCCCTATCTATAGATTTGACGTTGTACTACATATATGTAGAAGCTAAGCTGGATTTCCCATTTTTTTTCACAAAACAGTAGATAATAATGAAAATACTATTATTTATGGCCGCGCTATGCGTTGTGGTCATGTCATGTACAAAGGGTAAAACGGATTACGAAGCTGAAATCGATACTGTAGTAACGGAACATGTCGAGTTTAAAGAGGCTGCAGCTGTTACTACTAACGGTTATCATATTCGTATTGAAGCTTTGAATGGAACATTCTATAAGGGTTATAATGAAATCCGTTTAAAAATCACCAATAGTCAGACTGGCGAAATATCTAATACTTCTGAAGTTACATTTTTGCCTATTATGACTAATAACATAGGGGAACATCAATCTTGTCCTCATCGGTATCAATTGATGGAGAGATCTGATGAAAAATATTTTTTTGGATATGCTGTATTTACAGAGCAAAGTAGTTTAAATGGCAGCTGGAATCTATACCTCAGTTTTACAATAAATGGTCAAACTTTCCAGGTCACAAAAAGCATAAATGTACAGGAGCAAGCGAATAAAAATCTCAACATGACGGTTTTTACGGGGAAGGATAATGAACAATATATCATCGCTTTAATATCTCCTCAGAAGCCAAAAGTTTCTGAAAACGAACTGTTAGCTGGAATCTATAGATATCAAAAACCTATAGATAATCCATCGGGAGTATTTCCAGATCCGACACAGTTTTCCTACACTGAGGTTAATGGTTATATGTTACAGCTGGATCCGCGTATGCCAGAACCTTCTATGGGGAATCATTCGTCACCCAACAATAAAGATCTGACGCAACAGAACGACGGGTTGTATCATGGCGTAGTGAATTATACCATGACCGGAAACTGGACATTGAATTTTATTATGCAGAACCAAGATGGACAGATCATAAAAGGAACTGTTGTACCGGATGATTTTACACCTGGCATTGCAGGTGCTAAAAGCGACCTGCATATTGATATTTTATTTTAACCATGATGAAGAAATTAAGTGTTGGCTTAGTGCTTCTGGTATTTGGTATATATGCTAAAGCGCAAGATTCGCAGATAAAGCAAGATAGTACGCGTCGTATCGATGAAGTACATGTAAATAGGATGGTCAAAAAGAAAATAGAGACTGAAATGAAAATGTCCGTGTCGGTTGATGAATTTTTGGCATCCTCGGAAAATATAAGTTTTATCAAACGTGGTGCTTATGCTTGGGAGCCCTTGTTGAATAATATGAGTTCAGAACGGACGAATTTGACCATTGATGGTATGCATATCTTCGGAGCTTGTACCGATAAAATGGATCCGATCACCTCTTATGTGGAGAGTAACAACCTCTCTGCGATTGACATTACATCGGGGCAGGCTGGAAGTATGCATGGATCTACCGTGTCGGGAAGTATTGATCTGAAGCGAAAAAGTACCCCGTTTAGTCTGGATCCGACGTGGAGTGGTACCTACCAAACAGGATTCGAATGGAATAATAAACAGTTTTTCAATATGGGAAATTTGTCTTATTCAGATGACAAATTTGTAGCAGATGGAAGTATTTCTTTTAGAAAAGCGGGTAATTATGCTGATGGACATAACGATGAAGTCAAGCATTCGCAGTACAATAAATTTAATACATCTTTAGGTATGGCTTATAAAACAAGTCCATTGTCTGCATTAAGAGTGGATGCTATTTTTGATATGGCCAAGGATGTCGGTTTCCCAGCATTACCGATGGACCTATGGTTATCCCGAGCATTGATCACATCTGCTTCCTATAAGCAAATGTTTGAGGATGGGCCAGTCAAAGTGTGGGATTCAAAAATCTATCTTAATGCAGTAGAGCACTATATGGATGATACAACTCGGCCTGAAAATCTAGTGCATATGGATATGCCGGGATGGAGTACGACTTACGGACTTGTGAGTAAGATTAATCTAAAAAAAGATGATTACGCTTCCGAAATACAGTTGAATGCTTACGAGAATGTATCGATCGCTGAAATGAGAATGTATCCTCAAGATCGAAGCAACCGTACCATGTTTGCCTACAGTTGGCCATGGGTAACGACTCGATATGGAGGACTTTCGATGAATAATGCATGGGAAATCTCCGACAAGAGTCAAGTAAATGTTGGTGGAACATTGGGGTTGAACTACAATCATGCTAAGTACGTGGAATTTAATTGGATTTTCCATCCGGGTACACCACAAGAAAAAACAAGAGTCTTGCCAAGTCTTCATGCAAATTATCAGCTTAATTTTGACAGTTTTCATTTTTCTGCGGGAACGGGTTATGGACATAGGGCACCATCTGTTTCCGAAGGTTATGGTTATTATATCTACAATAGTTTCGATCGATACGATTATATCGGAAATCCGGATTTGAAAAATGAAATTTCATATGAAATGAATGCGAGTTTGGGCTTTAAGAAAGAAAAAGTCGGGATTGACGTTAAGGCAAACTACTTCTATATCCAAAACTATATCGTTGGTCGCATTTTAAGTATGGGTAGCCCAATGAATTACCAATCGGTAGGTGTCAAAGGTTATACCTCTTTGGATCATGCTACACTTTTCAATTTCTCTATTGGTGGTCATTACGACATCTTGCAAAATCTGCAATGGAAAGGTCTGCTGACTTATGCTCGCGGTCAAGATGACAGAGGTGGAAATTTACCCTTTATACGTCCCCTAAGTTATCAGACATCAGTCCATTTTACACATCATAAAATTGGGTTTCAAACCATTTTGAATGGTGATTTTACACAAAATAATTACAGTCCGGAGTATGGAGAAGATAAAACTTCCTCTTATAAGATTTGGAATGTTTCGGCAGACTATCGATTTAATATCAAGAATTGTAAAGCTGTTGTACAGGTAGGTGCCGAAAACTTATGGAATGAATACTACAGTACATACGCTGACTGGGGAAATATTCCTCGAATGGGGCGTAATATATTTACATCCTTAAAAGTGGGTTTTTAGAAAAACCCATAGTGCTAACAATAAATAATGTTTAATTAAATAAAAATTGAAATGAAGAATCTAAAAAACTATCTATTATTATCAGCCTGTACACTGGCCATGGTTTCATGTAGTAAAAGTGATGACATGCCTGTGGCTAATCATGTAACCTTACATTTTAATAATACCTTTAAAAATACAACGATAATCTTAGGGGGTGCGAGTTCAACTACTGCTACAACAAATACTTCTGCAGTAGGACAAGTCCATCATTTATCTGAATTGAAATATGTGATTAGCAATATCCGTCTTATCAAAGCTGATGGTGGGGAGATACCTTACCATGTTAATGATCTGGATAAGGGAGCAACAGTTATTGATCAAGCGAAGCAACCTAGTCTCGATTATGTCTTAACGAACATTCCATCGGGTACCTATAAGCAGATCAAATTTGGTTTGGGTGTAAAACAGGATTTGAATACCATCGATCAAGTAAGATTTCCAACATTTTATGCCACTGCTGGTGCTAATGATACTAAAATGATGTGGGAGTGGGGAACAGGTTATCGATTTACAAAATTGGAAGGCTTTTATGAAGTCGATAATAAGACCATGTCTATACACACCGGTAGCACTATTGAAGGAAAGGAAGGAGCATATACGCAAGGAGTGGATGCATACCGGGATATCACCTTAGATCTGACAACAGATGCTATCGTGGGTCAACGTGCCCCTAAAATAACCATCACCGCAGATTTTAATAAACTCTTGAGTGGTAAAACCAATATTACGCTGTCAACGGGGACAGGTATGGGGAATAATGCTACACCAAATGTTCATACTGCTGTTCAAATGCTAAAATTTGTGGACAATCTAGGCGGTAATGGTTCTAGTGATATGTCTGGAATGTTTTCTATAAGTAAAGTAGAAAACTAATTTTTAGCACGAGCTGATCAAATGAGCTGATTTGGGCAGCTCGTGTATTGTTTAATTTAAAAATAGGCATGCAAGTGAAAAAAATAGTAGGGATTATAGTCGTGCTCGCATTGTTGCTCTCTTGTAGTAAAGAAGATGATAAAACTTCCTTTTCTTTTGATAACCCAGAGCTTTCATTGGAAATTCCTGGTGGGTTTCCTATTTTAAATAATAGTGTGAAAAATAATAGGCCAACAAAATATGGAGCAGAACTGGGAGAAAAGTTATTTAATGAAAAAAAATTAAGCGGAAATAATAGCATATCCTGTGCGAGCTGTCACCATAGGGCCCATGCTTTTGCTGATCAAAATCCTAGAGCTATTGGTATCTATGGACGGATCGGTCTGAGAAATACTCCACCAATACAAAATATGGCCTTTATGCAGTTTTATAATTGGGATGGGAATGTTCTGCAGCTAGAAAAGCAACCTTTGGTGCCTATTATAACACATGAAGAGATGAATTCTTCTATTGTGGAAGTTATTGGGAAATTAGGAGGAGACGTGGTATATCAAGATATGTTTAAAAAAGCCTTTGGTGACGAGCATATTACACCTGATCGCATTTATCGTAGTATTGCTCAGTACGCCTATACGCTTATCAGTGCTAATAGTAGATATGATCAAGTAATGCGAAATAAGGGGGGGAAATTTACTAAAAGTGAAGCGCAGGGTTATCAGATATTTAAACAGAAATGCCAGAGCTGTCATAGTACGGAGCTTTTTACGGATCAAACTTTCAGAAACGTGGGCTTTCCGCTACACAGTAGTTCTGAAGAAGCGGGACGAGCTCGGGTGACGGGGATACTTTCCGATTATATGAGCTTTCGTGTTCCTAGTTTAAGGAATATTGAATATACTGCGCCTTATGGCAGCTTCGGACAGTTTGCAACTTTATTAGAGGTGTTGGATTACTTTGATAAAGGTGTTATAGATGCTGAAAATCTGGATCCTATTTTAAAAGAAAATGGCAATCGGATTCCATTAGCGGATCAAGAAAAACAAGATATCATTTCATTTTTGAAAACGCTAAGTGATCCTGAATTTTTAAGATCAGGATCCTAACTTTGGATAATATAATCTACTGGGGCTTATAATAAAAATAAGTGAAAGTTATGATTGATAAATTAGGATATTCCTCTTGTCTTGAGTTCTTGATTGATTTTCTTTAAATTTTTAAAATTAATGATAGTGATGGGTGACAAAGCAAAAGGAATAGCTACCAATGCACTGAATTTTTTGGTTACGGAAATATAGATTCCCATTCCCAATAGGATAAGTAACATAACGGTCAATAGAACTGCAGCTATTGTTGTTACTTTTTTAGCATTGATTAGTTCTTCATTGCTCATTTCATGGTATGATTTCTTATTCATGGTAGGTTGTAGTTGATTGATTGTTAGTTAAAGATAAAAACCTTTGTTTATTAATTTGATTTTTTTATAAAAAAATCAAATCATATAGCATTTTTAAGAATTGTTTAATGATGATTTACTAGTTTTTAAAAGTCGTTTTGTTAAATACTTTCTTACTGGTATGTCGTAAAATTTTAAACAGATATAAGCGAGTATAATACTTCCAATAAGAACAGCGGCTGCACCAGGTAATGACTCTTCAAATGTAAGTTTATGATTTTTTACCCAGGCATAATACAGATAGATAAAAGGATAATGAACCGTATATAAAGGATACGAAATATCGCCTAAAAATTTACATATCTGAGTTGTAAACTTATCGCTGGTTTTTCCAGATGCTCCAAGGTAAACTAATATTGGGAAAATCAAGATACAGCATAAGGTATCATATAGCCCGTTGATCCATAAATACTCTGCTCCGCCAATACGTGGTACGGCAAGAAGAGCAACTAATAGGAGACTACAAATCCAAAAAGCTCTTTTTATATGAACGGGATTGAAAACACGTGAGAGTAATAAACCTGCAGAAAAAGAAAATAGCATCCTTAAAAATCCAGCAGTAAATTCGATTTCGGTCAGCGAGAATCCAGCACATAGATCTCCGTATGGGCCTACTATTGCAAATGTTGCTAAGCCACAACCTGCAATAAAGACTAAACCTGCAAGAATCTTGGTAGAAAATCTTCGGATAATCAAGGCATAGAGTATATTTCCGATATATTCAAAAAATAAAGACCAGCTTGGGCCATTCAAAGGGAACATTTCACCTAGACCGCGTACTTCATGCCCTGGCATTGCCGGGATCAAAAATGCGTTTAATAATGTCGCACCGAGCAAAGCCATGATACTCACAGTAGAAACATCCCACACCGAGCAGCCTTGGAAGTAAAATAGAATAGCGCCAATGATCGCACCTATAAAGACCATGGGATGGAGTCGAATTATTCGGCGTTTGATAAAATCTAAGGTCGATGTTGTTGCCCAACGATCATCATAAGCATAACCAATCACAAATCCCGATAGCATAAAGAAAAAATCGACGGCTAAATAACCATGATTGATGATCTGATCCAAATGACTCGTTGCAAAAGCTTCAAATATGTGAAAACATACCACCGTAATCGCTGCCACTCCTCGTAACCCATCGAGTATAGCGTAATGTGGCTTTGTATTACTGAAAGTTGCTGTTGAAATTTGCATATGGAGCATAACATATAAGTCGGTTGTTCGTATTGTTGGTTTTTGTAAGAGAAAGATGGTGAATATAGGAAATTATAACAATTTATAAAATAATTATTTATAATCAGATACCATCAACTTGTTTGGACTTGTTTATCTCAGCGTATTAAGAGCTAATAAAAACGGTGTATAGGAATATTTAGGTTGATATCTTAAGATTGAGGGAGGCTCGTTGTAATGATGCTGTAATGGTATTATGCATGTAGATGTTAGAATACATCAAATATGATATCAAAGGAATGAAATTAGGTCATGATAAATAGAACAGGATAAGAATATTGCTCGACTTGCAAAAGTTTATATATTCATCTTATTACGTTAATGAATACGTTAAGGGAAATAAAAAACTTATTTTAAAAACACAATTAGGAATGGAAATATCGGTATTTTATCTATAGACTGTATATGCTATAGATAAAATACTTGATGATATCACAACAATCAATTTTTATAAACTCATGATGTAAAATTAGTTTGGAATAGTGCCTTTTTAGTGCTTTGACCGATCTAAGACAAGCTACCCAAACTTTTTGCTTCAAATGTCGACAGTTCATCGAACTTCTCTGCATGTACTTTTTTGACCCAATTTGGATCTTGTAAAATTGCTCTACCTACGGCAACAAGATCAAAATCTCCTCTTTCATATCTGCGAACCAATTCATCTAAGGCAACTGGAGCTGATTTTGATTCGGAATTGGTAAATACATCCCCAAAATCTTGATCAAGACCTACAGAACCCACGGTAATAGTGGGTTGTCCAGAGACTTTTTTCAGCCAACCTGCAAAATTTAGGTCACTGCCTTCAAATTCCGGTTCCCAATAACGGCGTTGGCTACCATGAAAAATATCTACTCCAGCATCGACCAGTGGTAAGATCCAATCTTCTAAAGATGTAGGTGTTGGAGCCAATTTAGCAGTATAATCCTGTTGTTTCCATTGCGACAGGCGTAGGATAATAACAAAATCAGGGCCTACTGCTTGGCGCATCGCTTTTATGACCTCAACAGCAAATCTAGATCTTTCTTTGATTGTTTTACCTCCAAATTCGTCAGTTCTATGATTCATACCTTCCCAGAAAAACTGGTCAATTAAATAGCCATGTGCACCATGAATTTCAAATGCATCGAATCCTAGATCTTTCGCTGCTTTCGCCGCATGCGCATAAGCTTGTATCGTATGTTCAATATCTGCTAAGCTCATCGAGTCTGGACTTTCAAAAGGTGCTGGAGGAGTCCATTGCATCGGTGTATAGCCTACATGCCATATTTGAGGGGCTATTTTTCCACCTTTTTGGTGTACGGCATCAGCAATATTTTTCCAAGCTGCTAATGCTTGGTCACCATAAAAATTTGGAATATCCTTTAGGTTTTTTGAAGAAGGTCTGTCAATGACGGTACCTTCTGTCAGGATCAATCCAACTTCAGCAGCAGCACGACGTTCGTAATAACCTTTGACATCATCACCAGGAATACCATCAATAGAAAATGCTCTTGTCATCGGTGCCATAACAAAGCGATTGTTCAGAACGAGTTTTTTGTACTGAAATGGATTAAATAGTGTTTGTATACTCATTATCTTTTTATTTTAAAATTTGATTGTTGCAAATATATTTCAATTAGTATACTTTTGTAACTATTAATAGTATAAAGTAGTTACCTATATGTAACTATTCAAGAATTTGTATATGAAAAGAACTGATTTGAAAAGCTGCTCGTGCGCTATGCAGCGTTCGATGGGAATTTTAGGAACAAGATGGAAGCCTGTCATCATCTATACTTTGCGAGATCGAAAAGCACGTTTTGGACAATTGGATGCTTTGATAGAACATATATCAAGAAAGGTATTGACAAGCTCGTTGAAAGAGTTAGAAGAGGATGGTGTTATTTTTAGAGAGGAGTTTAAAGAATTGCCCCCTCGAGTCGAGTATTCTTTAACCGAAAAAGGAAAAGCATTGATTCCAATCATGTGTCAATTGGCAAAATGGAATGAAGAATATCATGAAAAGCCAGAAATGGAAATGGTTTAGTTGGCTTTTTTGTTGTATAGGTAGATGAAATTAATGATTCATCTTGTCTTTTCACATCTTAACTATATCCGCAACAATAGGAGAGCTGCGTGTTTTTCAATAAATTGAAAAGTTCATGGAAAAATATAAAATATAAGGGATTCAATCTTCAGTTTTTAAGCGATCGTTTGTGTATTGATTAGTGATTTTTTAATTATATTAGTCACTGGTTTCTGATATTTGAAAAAGTTAATGCTTAATTTATAATATAGCCTTACCTCTTAAATAGTTTCTTAAGATTACCACAATAAATTTTAAAAATTAGCAATTTATGCGTCAATTGGAGTGTCATCAAGAAGAAATACATTTATGTGGTAAGATTCAGTTTGGAGGATTTCTTTTTGTTTTTAACAATAGTGGTTGTGTGGCTATTAGTGAAAATATAACAGATCTTTTAAATAGGACTATAGATCAAGTATTGGGTTTACAAATTGAAGATATATTAAGTTTACTGTCTCAAGAAACGGAATGGAATCTTGCAGAAATAGAGCGTCAGATCAACGGGCAGGTGTTTATACGTTTTGTTGAACGGATCCAGATCGACAAAATAGAATATTACTTAAGTATATATAGCTATGATGAAAAGAAATATATCGAAATAGAACCTTGTAATGAAACTCATTTAAAGGAAACACGATTATTTTACTATGCTAAATACCTGGAAGAACAGCATGATCGCGCATGGCAATCTTTGACGGTTCTAATAAGACAAATCATTGGATTTGATCGGGTGATGGTTTATCAGTTCCTTGAAGATCACAGTGGTCAGGTTATTGCGGAATCCATTTCTGAGGATATGACTTCTCTCATTGGTTATCGATATCCTGAATTTGATATTCCCGAGCAAGCACGAGCACTATATACCAAATTTCTGGCTCGAAATATTGCAGATATTGATGCGTCTACAGTTAATGTAAAGGGGATAGATCCAAAGGAATTAGATCTTACAAGATGTAGTCTCAGAGCTTTATCGCCGATCCATTTGCAGTACCTACGAAATGCTGGGATGCGCGCTAGTGCAAGTTTTTCCATTATTATGAATGGAAAGCTTTGGGGATTGGTTGCTTGTCAAAATCGGCAACCACTGCATGTTGACCTTGCGCAACGACATTTAGGCGCTTTCCTTACGCAATATGCCGTGAACTATTATCTTTCGGAACATCAGAAAATAAATCTGTTCAATCAGGAAGTCATGGGAGCGATGGAGATTGACCTCAAGTCCGAGCTTCTAATCAAAACAGATATGTATGCTGTTCTTGAAAAGTTTGCACCACAAATTATGAAAATTGCCGAAGCTGATGGGTTGATCATTTTACATGATCGGGGACGTAAATCATTTGGAGATGTACCGACTGAGGAGCTTCATGCGCAAATCGATCAAAGTTTAATAAATCATGAAGAAAATTTATATGCCACTTCAAATTTTGTTTATGATATACCAGCTCACATAATAGATCCGATTATCTTTCCAGGTGTGATCAGAATAAATGTTCAGCCTGGGAGTAAAGTATATATGTATTTGTTTAGAAAGGAGCATGTATATGAAGAGATATGGGCAGGCAAACCGGAGAAAATATTTAAATATGATCCAGAGAATAATGTAAAATTTCCTTCACCCAGAACATCGTTTGATGCATGGATCGAACACACAAAAGGTAATGCTCCGAAATGGAAACAATCTGAACTGTCGTTTATGGGCAGAATCGTACAGATTATACAGCAGGCCATTGCGCAGCGAAGTGTCGAAATAGCCAACTTAAATAAAGAGCTTGTTCGATCAAATAATGCACTAGATACATTTAGCTATACGCTGACACATGATCTTAAAAACCCACTTTCTTCAATACAGCTTGCAGCACAAATGATTCTTTTAAAAAATGACATCTCCAAAGAACTGTTGCATAAATTAGGTGAAAATATTTTGGATGCTACTCGTTTGATTACAGAGATGATGGATAAAGTATACCAATTATCTCAGTCTAACTATGTGGCATTCAAGAATGAATTGATCGATCCGCGAACAAAAATTCTGAGTATTTTAGAAAGTTGTAAGCAACAGTATGGTGTTGTAGATCTTGACTTTAGGCTTGGTCCTACGATTCCTATTTTAGGAGAAAGAACGTTACTATATCAATTGTTTTTAAATTTGATGGGTAACGCTATTAAATATAGGAGTACGATTCAAAAGCCATTTGTTGAGATATCCAGTGAGAACGTAGGCAACTCTGTTTTTTATTATATTAAGGACAATGGCATAGGTATGGACCTTAGAGAAGGCGTCAATATATTTGATATCTTTAAGCGATTGCCTAATTCTCAGGGATATGAGGGATCGGGTATTGGACTTTCTATTGTCAAGCGTATCATTGATCGTTTAAATGCTGAAATTACTGTTAAAAGCGAACTTCATGTTGGAACTACTTTTTGTATTGAATTTAAAAAAGAATAATCGACATCTGTAGTCGCTTTGCGCCAGAGATAATCGAAATAAAGATAACTTGAATATCTTTATCTGGTCAACTATATCTACTGTTTAAATAGGCTGGGAGGGACGCAGGTTAAGCTTGGGCTAAACAAACTTATTAAAGCTTATCAAAATATTGGAGTTCCTACTCATATGATTTATTCATGTATAAATATCTATTCATCAAATAGATGTTTTCAAGATGTCTTTAGTGGATCTGAGTTGGACGTCTAAAAGCGAAATTATTATATCCACGACCCAACCACTTTTTATTGCTGGAGGTAAATACGTTATCGCAGTGTTAATACCCGAAATGAATTTAATACTGAACCTATTGCTGATGTTGTTGTTTTCAATGCAATGATTTACAACTCAAATAACATAATTGCTATGGAAAATCAAATTAATAATCCAGAAATTATCAATGATCTTATCAAGATCAACAATGATCGCATAGAAGGATATAAAACAGCATCTGATCTTGCAAACAATATGGGAGTGGATAGCTTAGGTGGTATTTTCGGGAAATATATGCAGCAATCAAAACAATTTATAGAAGAGTTAACACCTTATGTTAAACTCGAGGGTGAGGAACCAACGGAAAGTACGATGATGAGTGGTAAACTTTTTAGAATGTGGATGAATGTTAAAGTAAATATTTCAGGAAATGATAAGAGAAGCTTATTGGAAAGTTGTGAAAAAGGAGAAGATGCTTTTAAGGAAACCTATAAAAACACACTAGAAGAGGATGCTGATCAGTTATCAATAGAAGTGAAAAATATGGTGTTGAACCAACTGGGTAAGCAGCTAGCTGCGCATAATGATATTAAAATGTTACGTGATAACGCATCGTTATAAAACAAGACTTTATTATGTAATTGTAGTTTGAATATAAATATAGTATATTTAAATTACTGAATTAAATGAAAAGGGGACCCATGTCCCCTTTTCAACATAAGGCTTATATCACCTGATGGTATGCTGCACAACATTCATTTTATAAACTTAGAAATTGGAATATAAACATCATAATTGGAGAGAATATGGGAAAACGTTTTTTTGTGTGTGTATTTTTTGTGTTAAGTACAATTATTTGCTTTGGTCAAATTGATATTGATAAAATAAGATCTGACTATTCGGTAGCTGTTAAAGATAAAAAACTCTGTGAGAACAATCTAAAAACCTTAGAATCTGGAGCCAAAACTGCAACAGAACAAGGATATCTCGCAGCATATGAGATATTATGGGCAAAGCATAAGAACAATCCATTTACAAAGCTAAGCCAGTTTAAAAAAGGTAAGAATAGACTAGAATCTGTTATATCAAAAAATAAAGACAATATTGATCTGCATTTTATAAGATGGTCTGTCCAAACACATGCTCCCTCATTTCTAGATTATCATAAAGATCGATTAGTGGATAAAAATTTTTTAGTTCAAAATCTTAAAAAATTGCCAAGTCAAGAAGGTAAAAAAATAATTTTCAAATATCTGAAGGAAGCAAATAGTTATTTGAAAGGGGATCATGTATTCACGAAAGATGAACTTGCGGAACTGTCAAAATAGAGACTTTCTGTGGAGTTTTAAAAATATTGTCATTATAAAAAACCTTTTCCCATTGTCGGTTGTACCTATACTGATCGATATTGATAAAATAAATAATATGCTGATGAATCAATCCTATTTTCAAAAGATAAGCAGAATTGCTCTCGGTACGTTTTTAATGACTGCTGGTATCTCACATCTAACATTTGCTCGTAAAAAATTTCGGGCTCAGGTGCCTAATTGGGTTCCTCTTAAAAAAGATGATACGGTGGTGTTTTCTGGACTAGCGGAAATTTCTTTAGGTGCTGCTCTAATTTTTACAAATGAAAAACATAGAGAAACTGTTGGTCAAATAGCGGCTGGATTTTTTACATCTGTGTTTCCTGGCAATATCGCCCAATATGTAGAAAAACGTGATGCCTTTGGTCTCGATACCAATGCTAAAAGATTTGCACGACTGTTCTTTCAACCCGTACTTATTGCTTGGGCATTAGCGAGTACGAAGGATAACAAAAGCAAATAAAATAACTTTCTTTTTTTATTCAAAACATATTATTTTATCTCAAATAGTAATATGATGGATATATTATTTTTAATAAAATTCCTGTATTAATTTCTTAATACCATTTTCAACAATATATACCTAGCCTTTATGCTATGTTTTGAGTCACATTGGTTCAGTACAAGGAGTATAATGGATCCAATTATTCACAACATGCCTAAGCATGATTAATACGTGCTGATATTATCAATTGGTTATAATTTGTAGATGCTCCTTTCCTATGGATATATCTACTTTGGCATGTCTTAGTTTTGCAATCTACGGTATGCTGAATTTACTTGGATGTGTTGAGAAAGTGCCTCATTGCCATTTACAAATAAAGGGGTAGAGTCTGAGTGAAAATTTTGGATTTTGATAGGCGACACTAGTCATCTCATGATGGATTGAAATTTCATTTGCCAATTCTTCATAAATTTCCATTTTTAAACAATTTTCTGTGCTTTTATCAGTTTCGATCTTTCTTCCCCGAAATTTTCATTTCAATATAGTGTTCATTAAATTAGAACGGTTAGATTAATACTTTTGATCATGTTATAGTGATGTGGCCAGAGTATCATGGTGGATTAAAAATAGATATTCTACCCTTCTAAAATGGTCATATCCGATTGTCATAGATGGTTTATCATGTTCATTCATGTATCAAGATTGTGTATGATAAATTACTTACTAAAATGGCTTAGGGATTGTATTAAATACCGAAAGGGCAAGCATTATGCGAAAACGCATAACCTTGCCCAAATCGTAATCATATTAATTAAATATGATACATGGAATATTATTATTTACTGGAGTTACCCTCTTGTCAACCATCCGCTGCGTCCTGCTGTAGCAATTGCATATGGAGTAATCCAGAATAGAGAGAATGTATAGAATATACTGTAAGTATAAGCCCAAAATGCTTCTTTTTTATTGTCACTTTTTGAGGCAAAGAAGAATGCTTGAATACTTGAAAAAATTAGTATTCCTACAAAAGTTGAACTCAAGAACATTAAAGGATAATGAAATATTGTCCACATCATTAACAAAAGCAGCGGATAGGAAAGCAATACTTTTTTCCATTGCATAAGTAATAAAATACGCGTTCCTAATTTTTTGCCTTCACGGAAATTAGTAAAAGCAAAACGGCTCATCATAATATTTTCACGCACATTACTTCTTTCCCAACGAATAAACATCTTATATAAGTTTTTATAACGTACAGGAGTATCGGTATAGACATATGCATTGGATTGAAACAAAACATGGAAACCTTGTTTCAAAATCATGTTGGTCATAGCCCTGTCTTCTCCAATATCCGAAGGTTGATTCATGAATGTTTGATTCATCCAATCTTCTAAACAAGTCATGACGGCATCTTTTCGATATGCTGATAAAGCCCCCGGTGTACACATGACCGAACCTAATACACTTTGTGCGGAGCGGACAAATTCAAAACTGAATATAAAACTCACACTAAGCATGCGTGGTATTATAGCTTTTTTATTATTGAGTACACGAACATTTCCAGCAACAGCACCACAATCTTTATTTTTCACAAAAGGAGAGGCCATATTTCTAAGTGTATCTTTTTTTACCACAGAATCACTATCAACAGTAATGAATATATCACCTTTACCTAATTTGAAACCACGGTAAAGCGCATGTCGTTTTCCCATATTCTTAGGTTGTTGATAAATTTCGACGCGATCACCCAACTCTGCTTTAGCGCGTTGTATCCACGAGAATGTATCATCTTTACTACCATCATCGATTGCTATTAATTGGAGCTTGTGACCAGGATAATCGCTATTAGCAAGACTACGTAAAGTATCATAGACAAGATGTCCTTCATTGTAAGCTGGTACTATAACTGTACATGAAGGCAATTCTTCATCAGATACAGAGGCAATAGGCTTATATTTTGTATGTAAAATTATTAAATAGACCAAGAAACTGATACTGGATAGTAAAAGGAAAATACCGAATCCAATAATTATAGTTCCGCCAATGCTATCTAGACGTTCAAAACGTAATGCTTCGAATTCTGTCTGAAGCATATATAGGCCAAATACTGACGTTAATAAAATCAAAAATGTTATGCCCCATATACTATACTCTTTGAGACCATATTGAATTGATTTGCGTAACAAACTGTTTTTTTGTTGTTTTAATTGCTGCTCGTTTGAATTTAATACAGCTGGCTTTACTAGCACCTTAACCTCCTTTGTAGGAGTGAGAACTTCTTCCATGTAATTCATATCCTATATTATTTAGTGTGTGTTAATGCATTTGATCTTAGATACAAATGACAAACTTACCTTTGTAATAAAAATATTACGATTTGGTATTTACAAAAGACATGCCTCAATAATTAGCACGAATTGAACTAAATTTATAATTGTAACAAACTTGATATAATAAGTGGTGTTGTAAATAGTTGATTTACAGTGATATTTATGTGAATATTTTTATTTAAATCTTTTTTAACATGATATATGGTATGTGCGTTTTTTAAGGTTTTTTAACATTTCGATCATTTTTTCATTATATTCTTTATGGTTATGATTTCGAATTTGTACTGTAATTTGGGATAATTATCCATAGATCTTATTCCATTGTGACGAATATTTGGATGGTTTTTCTTTTAGAATTGCTGTTCTAGTAAACAAGATCATCCTACCTAAATTTGTCAATTAGATGGCTCTCCTTAATATAATTTGATGTTCAAATAGATATTTCCACTTTACAGATGCAAATAGGGTGGTTTGATGATGAAAAATGAACTAATGCCAATGTAAAAGAATGATAGAGTAGTTGTAGGTCCCTGCCAATATAAAAAAGATAGATAGATGATTTCTAGGTACCCATCTGTTACTGGGTCTGGTAGTAAAGAATTTGCTGCTCTTTCTGTTTTTTAGAAAGTATAATTAAAACTTATGTCAAATGTTGCTATTTCAGCTACATATGAAACGGGTCGAGGTTCTAAGGTGACTTTTGTGAAATAAAAAAACTAGTCTTATATACGAGAAATAGAAAACGGATTGGCCCTAAGGGATCAATCCGTTGATTAATAGTTTAAAACTGTATTGCATTAATATCTATTTCGATAATAGGGCGAGTAATTCCTTAGCCGTTTCTTCTGAAGAACCTGGATTTTGACCTGTGATCAAATTGCCATCTTTTAAAACATAACTACCCCAATCTTCTCCTTTACTATAATCACCACCAAGTTTTATAAGTTCATCTTCTACTAAGAAGGGAACAACATCTGTCAATTGAACAGCCTCTTCTTCAGAATTCGAAAATCCAGTAACTTTTTTACCTTTTACTAATGGGATACCATCGCTGTCTTTAACAAACCGGAATACACCAGGAGCATGACATACCGCGGCAACAGGCTTATTGTTTTTCCAAAAATCTTCTATAAGTGTTATAGAGGTTTTATCATTCGCCAAATCCCAAAGTGGGCCATGTCCTCCGGGATAAAAAATAGCATCGTAATCCTGTTCTTCTACTTCACTCAATATCATGCTATTGGCCAATTTAGCTTGTAATTCTTTGTCCCCATCAAATCGTCTTGTCGCTTCAGTCTGGAATTCTGGAAGTGCGCTTTTAGGATCTATCGGAGGTTGTCCCCCTTTTGGAGAAGCGATTGTCACATCGACTCCTGCATCAGCCATAACATAGTAGGGTGCAGCAAATTCTTCGATCCAAAAACCTGTTTTATTTCCTGTATCTCCAAGTTGATCATGAGAGGTAAGTACGACTAATACTTTCAAATTTTCTTTTTCCATCTTTAAAATTTTTTAAATGATATCACAAAATAGGGTATAAATTATCGAACCCTTATGTGATATACATCACATTTTAAAGAATGTTTGTTTTGGTGACATATATCATCCTATCTGGCATAATACAGGCGGCTGAGGGTTTCGCGGGATACACCAAGATACGCCGCAATTAAATGCTTTGGAACCAGGTTGTAGAGTTCTGGATATTGTTGCATCAATTCTTCATACCGACTTCGGGCATCGTTGTTAAGTAAGGAGAGGATTCTTTTTTGTAAACCTATATAACCCTTATTGGAACGCCACCTTAGAAAAGTTTCCACTTCGTGTATTTCTTTGCACACTTTTTCTCGGTCTTCACTAAACAGGCAAAGGGTATCTGCATCACTTACACAATCCAGATTAACTGTTGCTTTTTTATTGTTATGTAACGCATTATAATCAGATGCCCACCAGGTTTTTGTTGCAAATTGTAGGATGTGCATCTTTTGTTCATCATTAACAAAAAATGTTTTAAGACAGCCATTTAAAACAAAATACTCGCATGGTACATCATCACCAATTTGGATGATGGATTGTTTCTTCTTAAATGATACGGGTTTAAAAAAAGAAAAGAAGTAATCAAACTGTTCATCGTTGAGTTGAATAGTTTGATCGATATGTCGTCTAAGAATTTCGCGATCCTTCATGAGTAGAAGATACATTTTTTATAGCAAAGTTCAATAATATCTCGATTATTGAACTTTGCTCTTTCTTATTATTTAGAATGATCATCAGCTTCTAAACGATATTTTGATCTTTATTTTTGTTTTTAAGTTTGTTCTTTAGATTTTTCCCGAGTATGTAAATGGAAAATATAAAGACAACGCTGTAAACAATAGCTAGTGCTGGTTTCTCAAATTTTAGATTTTCAAAGTCGAATTCTTTATATAATCTTACCCCAATTATGATCGCTATAATACCAAAAATAAAGGATGATGCTTTTTTATTTTCCATATGTTAATGTTTTATAAGTATGTCAATTAATGTTCCTATTGCAACAGCTAAAATTGCAGCACTCACGACCCCTAACATATATGCAGCAAATCCTTTTAGATAATTACTGAGTTTCTTGTCAAAAAATTGTCCAATAGCCCAACTGAAATATGCAATTCCAATAATGCCTCCATATTGCATGATGTCAATTTTTATTAAAGCTTGCAAGAGTGCGCAACATGCAAAAATGAGCATTTCTATCCCCATGACAAAACAAAGTAAGATTAGAATCTCAAATAAATTGTAGTTATAGTTTTTAAAAAATATTTTAACCCAGAAAGCAATGAATATTCCAAGTATAATATTGGAATAACCATAGTGAGCTTGCACCCAAGTAAAAATTTTTCCTGTCGTTGTTTGCTCGATTTCTTGATAATTTATATAGCCGTCTTCTATATGGAAAAAACCATTAATCAACGAATAAATAAGAGAAGTTACAATAATAAATATGATTGGTTTTACAAGTCGAGCACGATTTTCTGAAATATAATGCCTGACATTATCACCGGGTTTGGTTAGTAATTCTCTTATCGTATATAAAATCCCTCTTTCGAAATGTAAAACATGCTCGATTTGGTGCGTAATGTAGTGTCTATCAATTCTTTTAAGGATTGCGGGTTGTCCACAATTTGGACAATAGTTTTGAAAGACTTCGGTGTTGCAGTTTTTACAATTCATTTATTTTTTAATATTTTACACAATATGTAGTTAAGGTTAGTTCGGTTAAAACTGCTATTTATATACAAATATGTAAAAGTTTCATCAAATATGCAATTGCAGTTAGGTTTTTAAGATACCAACGATAAGTAGATTGTTTAAGCAGATTATTGTAGATATGATTATGCTACTTATTGGTTCCATTTTGTGTGTTAGGTCGGAGATTGGTTATTTGAAATCATTAACTATTGTGAGCATAGATTTAATTGATTAATCATTAAGCACCAAGTAGTCTATTTTTCCATCTTCATGAAACATTGATCTATTCCCTTTCCAAAACCATCCTGTACAATAGCTATGGTATGAAATCCATTTTTTTCGTAAAATGCTGCAGTATGCTGTGAGGTTTCCAATACATATGTTTTATTCGGGTAGCAGTTTTTCATGATCTCTAGCCTATATTGAGTAAGGAGTTTACCTATTCCTTTTTTATGATGCTGGGCATGCACCATTCCCCATGCTAGACTGGCTTCGCCTTTTATTTCGTCAATAAAAATTCCTCCACAGGCTAATATCTGCTCACCTTCTTTAATCAGGTAGTAATTTTCATGAGTATGGTGATCTAAAAAGTTTTCAAATAATGGCAACTCTTGCTGGTCAAAAAAGATCGGTAAATTACTTTTAAATATTTCGATACATTTTTCCCTGTAAAATGCTGTATAGTTTATGAATAGCATGAAAATAAAAAATTTAAGCAATTAAGATACAGCAAAAGTAGTAGAATACCTAACAGGTCATGGTTTTTTAAGAGATTGTATTATCTTCCAATTGATTCCAATAGCCTTTTAATGAAGAGTGTATTAAAAATGGTTGTTTACCATAACGTTAGTAGTACGATAGGAGTAATAATCAATGGATATGGTAATTTTTAAATATTGGGTTTGATTATCTATTATCATCATTTAATAATGGCATCATGAATAAAGGTATGGATCGTGTTTATTTACTTTCAATTCTCGTTAAGATCATGATATCTCGATCTATGGAATCAATTTTATATAAATTGTTTGATGGATAAAATGCACTGTCGAAATGGATCATATTCTTTGAAAATTTAAATCTTCCCTTAGTCGTTTGCTGATTATTGGGAATGGTATAAGACTCCCGGTACATGCGATCGTATTCCTTACGGTGACGCCATGCATTTTGATATGTAATTGTTTTTTTTCCTTTATAGGTTCCATCTTTGCTTAATTTAATTAAATAAGAAGTTTCTATATCATAAGATTCGGGACTCCATGCCGTATCGGGTTTGACCGGATTCTCAAATCGATGGAGTAATCCGCCATTGAATTTGTTGTCAAAATTAGGATTATTGGTGATTGGGTTTTGAAGACGATAATTTTTATTGATCCCAAATAAGGTATCGAGATTTTTATTTGCAACAAATTGCCAGTTGTCGTAAATATAATCTTCAGGTTGGATTACTTCACTTATACGTTTAATATATAGGGTATCTAGATTGTCTATGGCACCCTTTGTTCTACCGCCACCATATCTGCTAAAAAAATCTTTGCTATAACTTTGATAACCTGGCTTTTCTATATCCAATTCAAAAAATAAAGGCGGAGCCTCCATAACCATGATCTCTGATAATAAAAATCTACTTGACCTGATTTCTTTTAAATAAAATTTTCCGTTTTCATCAGTATGTGTTTCTCCAACTTTACAGCCAGGGATAGGCTTGTTGTCATAATCATAAATATAGCCTGTGATAGCGGGGCGGCTTAATCTTGAAATACAAGAATTAAAGAAGCATAAGATTGTACTTAAACACAAGATAATGATGATGCTTTTTTTCATGATTTTAATTTATTTGTATCTAAGCCTATTTTCTTTCAACGAATAATTGACTTATTTGTTTTCCAAAGTAATCGATTTTGAATTGGGTAATGTATTCTCAACATAATTTTTTATTTATCAGGTTCGAATAGATTTTAATATCTATTTTGTAGATATTATCTTATCGATTTATAATCGATCCATTTGTCTGGGGATATACTAATTCTATATATTTTTGAGATCAAAAGATTTTATATAACCTGTTCCTTGAAAGGAAACACGTGCACCTACAATTTTACCAATACTTTTTGCAAAACGATCTTCATAAATCTTCGTTCCATTCAAATCAATTTTTATAGATTTTGATTTTGAAATACAGCTGATTTGTACTGGTTTTTTAAAATCAGTCGAGAATGTTGATAAGTCATTTGTCATCCCATCAACTAACTTTTCACCAATCCTTAATTTAAGTTCCCCAACACATCCTGGTGTTGATAAAGGAATGGTAATCACACCTTCAGTTCCTAATAACATAATACTTGCTTGTTTGCAAGGATTATTGTAATGGTTAGCAGTATTTTGTAGTTCAAGCTTTAATGCAAAATTTTCACTGGAAACATTGAATTTTTTACTTACATGAGTAAGAATAAGCGTTGGTACTTCTTTTTGATTATCCAATTGCTCATTCTTTAAATCACTTTCTTTAATCCCAACCCAATCGCCATGATTAACCGTCTTTTCTGGTAAGTAAATGAGTATTGGTTCCCTACGAAGCATTCCCATCCAATCTTTAGATTCTATCAGAATATCATGTTCACGAACGATCGAATCATTGAGAATCAATTTAGCTCGGTAATAGCCAGGCATGTAATAGGTACTCGTATATTCATGTTTATTTTTATCTACTTTAAATCTTCTTTTAGGATCCCAGCTTTGTTGGATAAAAACACTGTCCGCATTACTTTTGCTCACATTGTATTTGAATATCACTGTATTTGGCACGCCAAAGGTGACAGGTCTACTGGAAAAAGTGATCTGACTATAGATTAGTTTTTTAGCATCTTTAATGAAGAATGCAAAGCTGATCAACAGTGTACATGCTAAGATTAAAAAAGCAAGAAAGAAAGGATGCTTGAAATCATATTTTTTACGATTTATTGGAGTATGGCTTATATTTAACGAATTTGTAAAAGATCGCCAGTTAGGAAAATCAGCAAACTTTGCTAGAGCATCCAGTGTACTCAAATTTGGAGTACTATTATATTGAATTTTACCCCAAATACGTTTTAAAGTACTGGCACTTAGCATGACATTGGTCTGCTCGAATATCAGATTGCTCAGATTCTCAAAATCTTGAGATTGCCACAAAGAGCTATTTCCCCAACCAAGTTTGTTTTCGATCAGTTCTTTGCATTTATCTATAACCTGTTGATTTTTAAACATATATTTCTTGTGATCAATCTTGAAATGACTTGAATGGCTTTGAATATACAACTTATCCAGCATATAAATATCTTAGTTGCCGAACAATAAATTAATTAAATATAAATTTCAAACCCTAACACATGTTAAAGATGAATAGATTTAAAATTTTTCTATGTATCATAACTTTTATCAGTCTTACGTTAAGCACCCGTGCACAAGAAATTATTCTTAAACCAGTTCTCTCGCATCAGGCATTAGAAGTGATCAATAGAACAATAGTTGTTTTAAAAGATCAGCATAATAGGCCGATCGTGAATGTAAAGGCTCAACCTTATCCTGGTATTGCTTGGATAAAAGGAATTGAATTTCAAAATGGGATAATTGAATTTGATGTAAAAGGAAAGGATGTTTTACAGGAGAGTTTTGTAGGAATTGCCTTTCATGGCATGCGTGATAGCATATATGAAGCAGTTTATTTTCGTCCGTTTAATTTTCATGCCAAAGATCCAATAAGAAGAAAACATGCTGTACAGTACATTGCAGTCCCTGAAAATGATTGGCCTTATTTAAGGGAGAATTTTCCGGATAAGTATGAAGCTCCTTTGTCAATCCCCGTCGATCCTAATGACTGGTTTCATGTCAAAATTATTATTCATAATAACAACATTAAAACCTTTATAAATGGAGATCCTAATCCTGCTCTTATTGTTGAATCTCTTCATCCGAATACAGGTGGCAAAATAGGTTTTTGGACTGGACACAAATCGGATGGTTATTTTTCGGATCTGGTTATTACTCGTGAAGGCAATAGTGTCTTAGTAGAATAATAAAAGATGAGTTAAATATATTTTAGTAAATAAATCCCATGTATAAGTT
>NZ_DJTA01000022.1:101149-220329 GCF_002440335.1 Sphingobacterium sp. UBA6320
AACTTATACATGGGATTTATTTTGACAGTTTTAAAATTTGTAGACAAACGCGTTGATATTCATGCCTGCTCCAACAGAGGCGAATAGCGTAATATCTCCTTTATTGATCGAATGCTCGGGTATTTCTCCGTGTAGAATCATTGCTAATAATGTAGGTATGGTTGCAACACTATTATTGCCCAATTTCTGAATGATCATAGGCATAACATTTGGCGGCTTCGGGAGATCGTATAGTTGATAGAACCTGCTTACGATCGCTTCGTCCATTTTCTCATTAGCTTGATGAATGATGATCTTAGAAAGTTCTTTTATGGAGTAACCGCTATTGTCAAAACACGTTTTCATAGCCAGAGATACATTTGTTAGCGCAAATTCATATATTTTACGTCCTTTCATTTTTAAATACTTGGTATTTGAATCCTGATGGAAGTAAGACTTGCCGAAATATAAATAATCGCTTTCATTAAGGGTGAAAGAAGCCGATAGATGAGATAGAAGTCCAGAATCATCTTGATTAGCATCTAGGATTACTGCACCAGCACCATCTGCATAAATCATGCTGTCTCTATCGTGAGGATCTATTACTCTAGATAATGTTTCTGCTCCGATAACCAGACATCTTTTAGCAATACCTGCTTGAATAAATGCATTGGCCTGGATGACGCCTTCAATCCACCCCGGACAACCGAATAATAAATCGTACGCAACACAAAAGTTATTTTTAACCTTTAAAAGGTGTTTAACACGAGAGGCTAAACTTGGAACCATGTCGGACTGTATAGATCCATGCACAACATCTCCATAATTATGAGCAAAGATGATATAATCTAGGGTTTCGGGATCGATCTGAGCATCTTCGATTGCTTTCTGTGCAGCAAGAAAACCAAGGTCAGATGCCACTTGGTCAGTTTCTGCATAACGCCTTTCTTCAATTCCAGTTATTTCCTTTAATTTTTGGGTTATAATTGCATTTGACTGTTTTAATGGTACTCCGTTTTCGTCAAAGAAAGTAGACTCGTCAAAAAATTTATTTGTAACGGTATGTAAAGGAATATAATTTCCAGCGCCTATAATTTTGCTATTCATTTTTTTTATATTACTTATTAATGTAGTCATTATTACTGATATCTGCAAATCTGCATCTCACGGCAATTGTAAATTTTATCAATCTAATGTAATTTTCCTTTATTTGTGAATATTATATTTGTATATTAAGTTAAAGCTATACTTATGTAGTTTTTAAATTGGTTCACACACTATAATTTGATTTTATAATGGGTAATAATTGTAATTTGATATTAGGTTCGTTTTATACGAAAAATCTTGTAGATGAACTTCAGCTTTCGATGTGCGTGTTTATTAACAAGCATAAACAAAAGTCGATCGGGTTATTTCTCATGAGCGATCTAAAAGTAGATAATGAATTATTGGTCAGTTATGTACAGAAAAATGCAGGTCAAGGTCCAAAGCTTATCATCAATGAGGATTTGGTATTAAAGCATTTCAATAATAAAAAGGAACAATTTTACTATTGGAAGGGTACTGTCGCTACAATTCGAAGTATGGTACGACTATTGGATTTCTATTGTTTTACTGAATTGGGACAAAAACCAATTACTCCGATTGAAGGCCATCCATTTGTTATTCAAACAATGTATATGTTAGAGGAAGTGGAAAAAAGAAATTTGCAGATTGGAGCGAAGCTGAAGCAGTAATTGTTTTCGCTTTTATACATCATGTATATGAATTTAGAGTGATTTGTATTTGAATAAGACATTAAGATTGATTCTTCAAATTTACTCGTTACGATGATTTGGTAATTCTCCGATTTTGGTTGATATTATTTATACAGGATGATTTCCTGAACTCGTGAAAAATTCAACCTCATTTCCAATCTTTGAGTACCATATCTTTCCTATATCTTCCATACTCAAAGTATCTTTATTCTCTAAAAGTTTTATAATCTATGTTTATCACGTGCTATAACCATATTGGGTTGGTTTTTAGCAGCGCAGTCTACTTTTTCAAATTTATCACCGTACCAACACATACATTCCTTAGATGTGAAGGTGTAGATTATAGTGGTAATAAAAAAAGTTAATAAAGGACAAAATTATGCTCGATCAAATCAGTTGGGACTGTGGAAACTATATGAAAATTCAGTATTTGATTAATGTCTACACGTTTAAATTAAAAGTTTTCTTAATAAAAGCTCGACCTCTTTAGCATGGGTAATGGTCATAAAATGACCAGCATGATCGATTACATAAGATGTCTTGATATTATTAATGGGGATTATACGATCTTTACTCCCATGGATATGAATGAGATCAGCTGAAATGATTTCATTTTTCCAGTTTAATATTTTATCGACTGCCCATACTAAGAATTGTGGGTCAGTATCACGTAAAATCTGTTTGAGCATCAATTTGTCTTCTTCGTAAGTTATGCCAAAGAAATAATTCATCACCATAGTATGTTTTTTGAGGAAATTATTAGGAATAATATTATTGAGTTTTAGCGCTCCTATGATTCTGTAAAGTACGGGTATTTCCTTAGTGCACTTTGCGGAGGCTAGCAGTATTATTTTTTTTACTTTAATTATCTTTGCTATTTCCATTGCCATCATGCCTCCAAAAGATAGCCCGATTAGGATGGGATTTTTGACTGTTATTTTTAATGATAACCTTTGAGCATATGATACCATTGACTCACTCGGAAGCGGAGACATCCAATCTAAGTATTCTATATTTATACCTTCAAAGTTTATTTTTGAAAATACTCTTCGATCTACGCCCAATCCGCTTAGTATATAAATATGACTGTTGCTCATGTACTAATTGATGATTATACTTGATGAATAATTCAATTCCTTAAAATTTATAGAGATATTGACCGGAATCTATATTTTATTATTAATACTTTTAAATTAGTGAAAATATCACAAAATCGATCTTATGAAAATTATTTTTTTGGTTTAATGGGAAGATGTTCAATATAAAATTTGAAGCAAACATGTTACATTATGATTTGGGACAATAATTAATTGGGGAAATTAATTATTGTCAGAAAAAAATATTTCTAATCAAAGGATTAGTCACTTCTTTTTGATCGCTGTAGAAATTTAGTTATTAAAAATGTGAATTTTGGATATAAGCTTAAATGATTTGTCATATCATGTAAGCTTAAACTAATTATTTTCCAGTTATTGCAATTTTGATTTCATTTCCTTTATCAAGTCCACTAACACCACCGCCCGTGTATTTTACGGTGTATTTTCCCGGCTTAATGGTGTAATTCTTGGCTAGATTATATATGGTACTCACGCTATCATGTGGTTGCACATGAATATAGCTCTCTATAGAAGGGGGCATTATTCTTCTAGCCATAGGACCAGTAAAAAGTGCTTCGTTGCCCTCCTCATCGAGAACTTCCATGTATTTTCCTAAAAATGGTTCAAAAGGTGTTTCCCATTTGCAAAAATGCTGCACCGTATCTGCATGATTGATCACAGTGAAAGACAATTGTACAGAATCTGTTGAGAAATTATTACCTATTGTTCTTAAATGTGTTTGAAGTGTGGGTAGTGCGGAGTCATTTTGTTTTACTTCATTGGACGAGCTTACCGTTTTTTGATTTTGACAACCTGTTAACGTTACAGCTGCAATACATAATATTAAGGAATAGTGACGAATCATACATTTTTTAATTTTAATAATTAATTATTGTTGTGTTTAGGATGTATTTAGATCGATGACATGTTACTGAGAAAGGGGAGTGCTGATGAACATTTTTCATATCTGAAATTGTATTGTGTTCAATATCATTACTTGAGCGAAATATCTGATACTTCAATCAATTCGGGTCCACCCTCTAAAGGATAGCCTGCGAGCTTTTTACCTTTAATTATAACAGATTTATTTATATAATCATCCAACTTTATTTTAATACTTTTCAACGCATAGCTTTTATTCTCTGCATTTATCATGTGTGTTCCATATTGAAAGGTAGTTATTCCTAACGGAGTTATTTCCCCTGTAATAACAAGATTGCTCTTATCTCCAGTATTTTTCATACTGCAGCAGCTAGAGAGAAAGCCTACAAGGATGGTAAATATCACGATCTTTTTCATACGTACTAAACGATTAAAACAATATTTATGCTACACATTTAATAGTATTAAATAAATCAGCTTAGAAATTGATAAACATACTGGTGCCTGATATCTCTTTATATATACAAAACGCCCATATATATGAGCGTTTTGCATTACTTTAAATATACTAATCTATATTTTTCTTATAGATTTCTTCTGCTTCTTTATCATCAAAAAGACGCATTTGTTTTACTAACTTTTTTTTCATCATCTTGACCACAGCGCCATATCCAGGATCAAGATATACATTATGAAGTTCTTGAGGATCTTTTTGTAAATCAAATAATTCCCAGGTTTCTAGACGTTTGTAATATCTGATCAATTTGTATCGGTCATCACGCACTCCAAAATGTGGACTTACTGCGTGCTCCCCATTTTCAAAATAATGATAGAAAAGATCTTTCCTATGTTCTTTGTTAGGTTTTTTGAGCACATGTACAAAAGATTCACCTTGGATATCCTTCGGCTTTTTGACCGATGCAAGTTCAAGTAGAGTCGGTGCAATATCGGCATTGACCACTTTGGCATTAATTTCAGTATGGGGTTTTATCAATGCTGGATAGCGCATGACCATCGGTGTACGGAAGGATTCTTCATACATCCAACGCTTATCAAACCAACCATGTTCGCCCATATAAAAACCTTGATCGGACAGATAGATGACGACTGTATTTTCCTTGAGTTGCTTACTGTCTATATAGTCCAATACTTTTCCGATGTTCCTGTCCATGGATTGTGCAGTATTGAGGTAATCGGTCATATAGCGCTTAAATTTCCACTCTGCTAAAGCTTTTCCCGTCAACTTGGATTGCTTAAGTTCTTCATAGATCGGTCTGTAATAATTGATGTATTTTTCTTGCTGTGCTGGTGTCATGCGTTTAAAATTACCATCCTGCATCATCGCTTCAACAGATTCGAACATCTTTAGATCGTAGCCCATGCGCATATCCTTATCAATAGACATCTCCTGAAGCTTGGCTGGTTTACGGCTTTCGTAGTCGTCGTAAAAGGTTTCCGGTAATTTAAAATCAACGCTGTCATAAGTGCCAAAATCTGCAGGATCGGGCATCCATGTACGATGGGTCGCTTTATGACCGATAACCAAGCAAAAAGGTTGTTCTTGATTTATGGTATCGAGCCAATTTAAAGCTTTGTCGGTCACGATATCTGACACATATCCTTCACTTTGTTTACGTCCTTGTTTACTGATAAAATCTGGATTGAAATAGGTGCCTTGATCAACCAAGATGTCAAAATAATTGAATCCTTGTAATTTATCCCCCAAATGGATTTTACCGACCCAGGCGGTATTGTAACCGACCTGCTGGAACTGTTTGACAAATAAATCTTGACTGAAATCGAATTCGGAAGTCTCGTTATCCTTAAAACCATTTTTGTGACTGTACTTTCCTGTCAATAAAGTGGCCCTACTGGGGCCACATATTGAATTGTTGACAAAAGCATTTTTAAAAATAGCCCCTTCATTGGCGATACGATCTATCTGGGGTGTTTTTCCGTATTTTGAACCATATGCTCCTATGGTTTGATAGGCATGGTCATCGGAAATGATGATCAAGACATTAGGTCTTTTTTGTCCGTAAGCATGTCTTCCTGTAGTCAAAGCAAGCGCTAGAATTACAATAAAACTTAATTTCATGAGCCTTTTTGTTTAAAGTTGATGGTTAATTCTTCTTTTGAAGTGGAGTTTATTTTGACCCAGCCTGATCGATCTTGACCCGAATCATTTGCTTTGATCGTCAGCTTTTGTGTTACATTACCAGATCCGAATTTGCGTTCCACACTGTACCACTGTACATTTGCCGGTAAAGTAACCCACCAGCCATTGGTGGTCCCCTCAATACTTATGGTATAAGTACCTGCTATTTTCTCTATTTCGTTTGTCACGGTACTGGTCACCTGAAATGGACCAGAGACAGGTTTAGCAGGAAGGTTTTCTTTTTTGCAAGCAATTAACGATAATAAGATTAGGAGGATAAGGAAACCGAAGTTTCCTTTTTTATAAATTAATGTCTTCATGATAGTGATTTTACCAGTTTGGGTTTTGTTTCCATTTACCATTTGTCAATTCGATCATCCGTTGCTGGATGGGAAGTAAGTAATCTCGATCGACTCTAAATCGATAGCCACTTGGCAATACTGCTTTGTAAGGATCCATGTAGCGTGTAGCATCACCAGGATTACCTGAAAGGAAGAAATTGACATTTTTTCCTGTTGGTGCTGTGTCATAGTATAAAAGATTGTCTTTGTAAAAACCTGCACTGCTGTTTTCTTGCGCAATATTGCTTCCCATAAAAAGGATACCTAAAGGTCTTTTGCCAACGATCAGTTGATCAGCAGCTGCCCAACGGAAAATATCTTGCAAGCGCAGACCTTCAGCTACGAGTTCAACACGTCTTTCTCTTCTCACTGCTTGTATATATTTGTCTAGCTGTGCAAAAGGATAGTTTACTGAAGTATTATATTCTCGGTCGAAGTCCATGTCAGGCATATTAACGCGTGCACGCAATGGTCGTATCGCATCAATAATTTTACTCGGATCTTCTTTAAGTTCAGCTATAGCTTCCGCATAGTTGAGCAATACTTCTGCATAACGAAAATAAATGACAGGAGCAGCACTCATGCCATCATCAGATACCGCAGGAAGACTGTTGTATTCCACATATTTGTACATCGGGTAACCTGTGGTGGAACGATTGAATCCACTTTGATTGATCGGTGGAAAATTGGCTGCAACAGCATCAGGTCGTAAAGGTGCCTGTGGCACTACTGCTGTTTGTGCCAATCGTGGATCACGAACTGTAGGTCTTAAATCTTGGCTGTATGTTTTTTGCACTTCGGTCTGTAGTGTACCTACAAATGGTTTCCCATCTGCTGTTAAATAATCACTCACGAGACTTTGGGTCAAACCGATATCTCCTCCTCCTGTTGATAGGTATTTGGAAACACCGTGTCCGACATTTTCTGAAGGATTATAGCGTCGATATAATAAAACTTCATTGTTTGTAGAAAGATTTGCCGTATTGAACATATTGCGATAATCATCATTGAATTTTCCGGTGGTATATATTTTCCAGCGGTTACCATCTATAATAGTCTTGGCGGCATCGCGTGCTTGAGTCAAATAACTCTTAATCTTATCTTCTGTAGCTTCCGTGCTCGCAAATGGTGTCCCTTTTAATTTATGGTACCGCTGCCACGTTCCTTCATAAAGACCAACTCGCGATTTTAATGCCAGAGCTACATCACGGTGCACACGCATACTCGCATTAGTAGATGCTGTAGGTAAAAGATCGATTGAACGGTTCAGGTCGTTGAGGATAGAATCTACGATCATAATACGACTATCCCTAGCTAATAACGTGGATTCATCTTCGGAACTCAACAATTGATTGACCCAGGTGACATCGCCATACTTTTTGACCAATTCGAAATAATACCAAGCACGGAAGAAATATGCTTCGCCAAGATATTTGTTGATATCGGTTTGATTTCCTTTTGCATTTTTAGATTGCTTTAGAAAAAAGTTGATCGATCTTATTTGCGTGTATTCACTAATGTTGGAAGCATTGGAGATCGTCAACTGTCCGCTAAGTCTCGGATCCACACTGGTAAAAATCATATTGTCAGTACGTGCGTCATCAAAAGCAGGCCCGATACCACCGGTAAAATTCGGATGACCGGGTAAAGTTTGATAGAATTGATTGACATACAATTTAAGCTCATTGGTCGAAGATAAACTCCCTGTTGTGGATAGCTGATCCAATGGTTCCCGATCCAGAAAATTACTGTTGCATGCTGAAAATATCGTAATACTTGCTGCAAGTAGGCATAAATATAGATTATATAGTTTCATGTTGCTCGGATTAAAAATTAACGTTTAGACCAAAAGAATACACTTTGCTCAAGGGATATATCTTCCCAGTACCTGAACCGCCGTTAATGGTTTCTGGGTCAAACATTTTCGCCAATGGGCTAAAAGTCAACAAGTTTTCGCCACTAAAGAATAGATTGATGCGTTCGAATTTCCAGCGCTGTATTAATGATTTTGGAATATTATAACTGATAGTTAGGTTTTTGAGGCGCAAGTACGCAGCACTTTGCAAATAACGGGTTGAAGATAGCTGTGTCTTATTGATATAAGAATTGATGGCACCTGCAGGTGCTGCATAAGGATTTGGATAGTAAGCATCAGGATTACTTTCAGAGAAATAATCTAAATGTTGTTTGAAAACGGTCACTTGTGCTAGGGCACCTGCTCCCCAGAAATAAGCATCGGCAACTGCTGGACTAAAATCCCTTTTACCAATACCTTGCCACAGCATATTCATCGATAAATTTTTCCACGTTAATCCACCAGATAAACTATAGTTGTACCTTGGGGTGTTGTTTCCGATGATGGAAATGTCGCCCATATCACCTAATCGGTTGGTCCCATTATTGATTTTCCCATCATTGTTGTTATCTAGATACATGACATCTCCAGGGATCCAATCACGAGCGGATAAAAATGATTGATCCAATTTATTATAAGCATCTGCTTCTGCTTGTGTACGGATCAATTGATTGGCGGTATAGCCCCAGATTTCACCAGAGGTTTTGCCTTCATACCATTGTCCACTTGGATCAAATTTGGTTGGATTTTGATATTTCGTAACCATTGATTGGTAATCTGTGAGTATTAAGCCTAGGTTATAGCTCCAATCGTCAGAAAGTTGATCACGCCATTTAACATTGACTTCCCAGCCACGTGTTCTTAAATCAGCATTATTACTTTTTGCAGGTACTGTACCGAAAAGATCGGCTACATCTCGAGATGGACCGAGCATATCTTTGGTATTGCGCTGATAGATATCAATTGCACCTGTCAATCTATATTGGAATGCCGTAAAATCAAGACCGAAATTTGCGCTGCGTACAGTTTCCCAAGTAATCAAAGGATTGAATGCTCCTGGAGCGTTTATGTAGCTCTCGCGGCCATTTTCAAAATAATACCTTCCCCCAGCTCCATTAGCTCCTGGTACGACGATGCTCATGTTTTCCGAGTACGCATAGAGTCCTGCTCCAGCCTGATTTCCTAGTGATCCGTATGAACCTCTTATTTTCAGTTGATTGACCCAGCTGACTTCATCTTTAAAGAATGATTCTTCACTGATGTTGTATGCAGCCGATACCGATGGAAAGAATCCCCAACGATTGTCGGATGCGAAACGTGAAGAACCATCATAACGTCCATTCACTTCCAATAGGTATTTTTGGTCGAAATTGTAATTCAAACGCGCAAAGAAACCACGAGTTGCCCAATGATTACGGGCTTCTTTACTGGATTTGGTTCCTGTTGATAAGTCTATGCCAGGGCGGTCAAAACTAATCAAATCACTAGCGGATGTATAGATTTCCTTAAACTGATTTAGCTCTTGCTGAAAACCGGCTGTGAGATCAAAGTTGTGCTTGTCGACCGAAATTTTGTAATTGGTATAGATGTTGGGTGTGAGATAATTGTTAGTATTCATTTTACGTTCGAAACTGCCACCTAAGGGTATATTGTACTCAGAACGGTTAACAAGATAGGACGTTCCATCGATGCCATAGATCGTGCCTGGTAATTTTAAGATATCATTGGCATCATTATCCAATCTGTAATTGAGATCAGCAAATATTTTCCAGTTTTTTAGCGGACTTATTTCTACACCACCTAATATAGCTAATGTATTGTTTGTTAATTCATCTTTTGTTCCCGATTGTAAATATGGCACCATGGATTGTTCATTCCAGTTTCCATAAAAATCATAGGGTGATACATTAGGACGCATACGAGCTAAATTGTGAAAGAACATGTCTTCGTATCCTGCTAAAGGTGTTTGATTGTTGTTTTTAGTATATTTAACATTGGCTTTGACTTTTAACCAAGAAGTCAGATCTGAAGAAATAGAACTGTTGAAATTATAGCGTTTATAGTCAATATTTGCATAGCGCAAGATTCCTTCTTCGTTGTAATAACCTGCCGATACGTAAAATTGAGTACCAGCATTACCTCCGCTCATGTTTACGGTATAATTCTGACGTAGAGCAGTAGGTTTATAGTGCAGATTGAACCAGTTAGTATTAGCAATTCCATTGGCACTGTTTTCCCAGCTTGCATAATTGTTCGTGTTGACTTCTGGAAAGATCGACAGACTGCTTGGATCATTAATATACTGTTGCAATAGCGCAATTTTGTCTTCCGAATATTGCTTTGTACCCAATGCATTAAAGGTTGCTGTATTGAAGAAATTGGCAAACTCTACCGAATTGGCCATATCGGGTAATCTTACAGGGGATGTGAGTCCAGTATTACCAGTAAAACTGATTACTTTTTTTCCTGCGGTACCTTTTTTAGTTGTTACCAAAATAACACCGTACGCAGCTCTTGATCCATATATCGCAGATGCTGATGCATCTTTTAATACCGAGATGTTTTCAATATCGCTGGGATTGATATCTGCTAGTGACATCTCCATTCCGTCGACAAGTACATAAGGACCATCGGTACCGCTGATATTTCCTACTCCACGTACATTGAGATTGAAACTTTGACCAGGCTTGGTATTCCCTCCAACATTCACATTTAGTCCTGGGACCACACCCTGCAAGCTTTGTGTGGCATTGACAACGGGTCTATTCTCCAATTCCCGACCGCTTATAGCGGAAACAGCACCTGTTAAGTTGACACGTTTTTGCGTTCCATAACCAACGACAACGACTTCTTCGAGTTGAGCAAGATCATCGGCCAATTGGATAGATTGAAAAGTCGATGAGTAAGATAATTCTCGCGAAACAAAACCGACACTACTGATCATGATCGTACTTTGAGTGTTTTTAACTGCAATTGTAAATTCACCTTTTTCATTTGTAAGTGTACTTCTATCAGATCCTTTTTCCTTAATGGATACGCCAGCTAAAGGCTCGCCTTTGCTATCGGTGACCTTACCATGAAATTTTGGATCTTGTATTACGATTGGTGAAATGATGATGCGACCACCATTGATCTCCTGCATTTTTAGTCCTGTTTTTTGTAAAATAGGTTCCAATAGTTCATACCATGGTTTTCTAATTGCATTGATATCACTGATCACAAATTTGTCGATCTGATTGTCATTGTAGATAAATCGCAGATCAGTTTGTTTTTCGATCAACTGCAGTAAAGTTTTAAATTTTATGCTTTTGTTTTTTAATGTAATGTTGCCTTGAGCAAGTGTCGAATTTGCATAACTACTGTAGCCAAAAGCTACAATAAGTAAAAGCGTAAATTTTACCATGAAGAGCCACTTTAGGTAATAAAGAATTGGCACATGACTGACGACATGTGAATTTTTTTTCATAATTTTAGATATTAGAAGTTAGTAATTAAGCACATTACTTTCCTAGGGCTTTGTGCTTGTTCATTCATCTTTAAGGGTGTATCATTACGATATACCCTTTTTTGTAAAGTTCTGATTCATAATTTTAAGTTTTAATAAATTAATATACTGTCTTGTTTTTCTGTATAATGTAAATTAACACCTGTTTTAATCAACAGGTCAAGTAAATCTTTACAGGTTTTTTCCTCAAATACACCGCTGAAAGATTCATTCATAAGTTTTTCATTTTCGATTAGAATCGTTTTATTATACCAACGTTCCATTTTTTTTGTCATAAGCGCTAGTGGATCATTTTGAAAAACAAGCTTATTTTTAGTCCAAAGCATATCCAGTTGCTCACCGTCTTCAGAGTTAGCTTTTTTTATATCAATAATTACTTTCGTATTTTCAGTTGAGGCACTTTGACGATTTGTGTTGATCCGCATGGCATTGGTCATCATATTGGTCACTTCAATCTTGTCTCCAGGCTGCATGATATAGTGGCGAAATTTACCATTGTCCTTTATCTGCAAGTTGACCTTCCCTTCAATCAATGCTGTTTCCATTCTCTTTTCTTCGGGATATGCTCTGACATTAAATTGAGTCCCTAATACCTCGATTCGGTTACCATAAGAATCGACATGAAAAGGTAGCTTTTTGTTTTTTGCAACATTAAAGTAAGCTTCACCAGAGAGTTTCACATCACGGTTACTATGTCCATATGACTTGTTGTACTCCAATTTGCTCTCACTATTGAGCCAAATCTCCGTACCGTCTTTCAACCGGTAGAATTTGCGTTCTCCTTTGGCAGATATAAGTATGATGTTGTCATTGGTCATTGGTTTATAGATGTAGTTTACAACTATTGCGAGCATAAAAAGTATTAGTATTGCCGCTAGAGGAATACTATATTTTCTTATTTTACTGTATATTTTTTGTTGTTGCGGTATGATTTGTTCTTCTTGAATAGCAGTTAATTTAAATTTCTGCTTAGATTTTTCATATTGCGTCTCGATCGATATTATTTTTTCGGTAGAAGTAGGTTTACTGTTCGTAAGGAAAAGGTATAGATCGATTCTGCTTTCATCTTCAGCCATCAGACGATATAGATCATCTAGTTGTGGTCCCGTGATAGTTTGGTCCAAAACTTTATGAATCAATTGTAGATATTGCTGATCTGTTGATGACATATTTTTAGGGTTTATCATGAAGACACATGAAAAGATCAATATCCCCAATATGAAATCTTATTTTTTTGATTTTAATAGAAAATACAATTTTTCAATCGCGATCTGGATATGTCGATCTACTGTTTTTACCGCAATGCCCATCGTTTCTGCAGCTTGTTTATAAGTCATTTGGCAATCTTTTACCAATAGAAAAGCTTCTTTGGTTTTAGGCGAAAGTTGATCTATAGCTCGTTCTATCTCTCGAGTTTTTTCTTTCGATATGAGTAGAGCTTCCGGTGATAAGTCGTCCACTAGAGTATCACAATACACTTCTGCAGGTTGGTATTGAATGATTTTGTTTCGCAATAGATTGAGACATTTATTCTTTGTCGCTCTGTATGTATAGGCAGATAGTGATTTGATCTGAACAAGTTTTGGACCCATATTCCAAATTTCCCAAAGAACTTCACATGCTACATCTTCAGCATGATATCCGTCTTTTATAATAGATGATGCATAGCCTTTTAGAACTTCAAAATTTTGCATGAAAAACTGTTTAAACACATCTTCATTGCGCATAATGGCAATTTTATGTTTTTGTTCTTCAGTGATTTCTTGAATGTCGTACATCGTTATGGGTTTTTGATTGGGCTTGACTAAGATAAACAAATCATACATAAAACGATTATTCTTGAAAAAATATTCTTTGCGCTGTCTCTTACTTAATGAAAAAAAATCAATCTACTATCTAGTTTTAACATCTACAAACTTATCTTTCTTTAAATCTTACGTACATTAAATAACACTGAAAATCTTTTAGTTATCTACATGTAATTTATCAATGGTTTGAGTATTTATCAAATATTCTTTTCAAGTATTAATGCTGTTTTGCAAATATAAAACGAGGAAAATTGCAATGTTGAATTGGGATAATACTAAATAAAGCTAGCATATTCAAGTAATACATTTGATAATGTATACTTAAAAATTAACCAATATTGTAAACCTTTTCTTTGTTGCCAAAGAAAACGAAACCAAAAAACATAAAAAAAAGTATGTTTTACTGCCTATTATGATCGGGCTTTCCCTACATAGTTGGGTTCAGGCTAAACTCACATTTATATCATTTAAAAATGATTTGGAATCGAATAATATAAATCAATGACCTATTAAAGGAGTTCTCAAATCTACTAATGGAACAGTAATCACCAACCTCTCTACGTGTAAGACGACTCAAACAGACACAGTTGGGACATTTGAAATAGCTGGATTTATGGACCAAAGTCTTAAAATCACAATGGTAGGTTATCATGCACAAATACTCAAGGTTGAATCAAATGAGATACAGATTATGTTATCTACAGCGGACGTATCACTCGCCAACACTAAAATACCTAATTTTAATTATAAATTCTATTTTGGATTTTTGATCAGGTTTGAAGTTATTCAATAATTTCGGTAGGCTTGTGGATATGCTATGGTAACCTTTTTTATCTGATAAATATTTCTGAAGTTGAAATAGAGGTGATTGAGCAATTATTACTACTAAATATCGAAAATGTGTTACGTTGATATCTGTATAAATTGATTACATGTAATACTTAATCTGACCTAATAAAGTATTTGTATACCATTGATTTTTATATCTATACAACCGGTCTTTCCATCTCTTTAGCCATTCCAAAAGCATTGCTGCCACTATTATTTTTGTTAGATTATTTTTCTAGATAATAGATATGTAATTCCAGTTGACCATTTTTCATGTCATAAAGATATTAGTAGATATTAAGTATTGAAATGTATCATTAATGGAGTGAAATTGTCGGCTATGGGATAAATAAAATATATACATATTTATTGATCTCTCCATAGTCGGCTAATAAATAGATGTTACAGAGTGAATTTGGGTATAAATTTTTTTTATAAAAAAAATAGTTATTATAAAAATTATTGTATCTTAGAAATATTATGTACTACATAACTAATAAATTAATCATTTGTAACTAAAGCAGCTAAGATTAGAATAGACTGAAAAAGAAATGTGATAAGGAGGATTTTCTAGTTACAATTTATAGTGAACACATTTTAAATTTTTTTAATAATCATTATGAACAAGAGAATCCTAAATTTTATGACAGCAAGTTCCTTGCTATTTCTTTGCAGTACAATAGTATCTTGCAACAAAGAACAAGTAGATCAATCAAGTAATCAAATGGTAAGTGTATCAAAAACAAATGCTTTGACGATTACTTCTTCTTTACAAAGCCTATCCGATTACGAGTTAATTTGGTCAGATGAATTTAATACAGTCGGTGGATTTGACGATAGTAAATGGAGTTATGCAGAACGTGGTACCGTTGCCTGGAACAAATATATGACGCACACTTCTGATTATGTTTCGCAAGATGGTAATAACTTATTATTGCGTATGGATAATGCTGTGATTCCAACAGATCCAGTCCCTTATCATAGTGGGGGAGTAAAATCTCAGAATAAATTCAGTATGACTTTTGGTAAGGTTGAGGTAAGAGCAAAATTTACACAGGGTAGGGGTTCATGGCCAGCAATTTGGATGATGCCAGAGCCTGCAACAGCTTACGCTGGATGGCCAGGTTGTGGCGAAATTGATATTATGGAACATGTTAATAATGAGATGGTCGTACACCAGTCCGTACACAATGCTACAGTTACAGGTTCTGGGGGGGGCACAAGTGCTACACATTCTACGAGTTATAATGCAGCAGACTATAATATTTATAGTCTAGAATGGAGCCCGGTTGCACTCAAATTTTATGTCAACAATATTTTGCAATATACTTATAACAAAGCCAGTGGAGCTACTTGGCAACAATGGCCATTTGATGTTCCATTTTATATAATTTTAAATCAAGCTGGAGGTGCTGGTTGGCCAGGAGCCATTACAAATGCAGATTTACCTTTTAATATGCAAGTGGATTATGTTCGTGTTTATAATCTGCCTATATTTTACAATGGTGGTTTTGAAACAGGCACACTTTCCCCTTGGACTTCTTGGGGTGGAAATGCATCTATTATCAACACCAATGTGCGTACCGGTTTAAAATGCATTCAATTATCAGGTGGGGCCAATGCTATAGAACAATATTTAACAGGTTTACAACCCAATACAACATATCGCTTTTCTGGTTATGGTAAAGTGTCTGCAGCTGGCCAACAGGTGTTGTTAGGAGTTAAAGGCTATGGCGGCACGGCTGTTAATGTCGCTTTTAATACGACCTCATATATCAATAACTCAGTTACATTTACAACAGGAGCGACACAAACTACAGCAACCCTATATTTTTATAAGGCAGGTTCTGGAACTGTTTATGGCGATGACTTTACATTGGAAAAATTATAATAATATCTTAAGTATTTAATATTTCATTCACTAAAACTCAATGAATATCAGCAGGTTTTAGTGAGTGAAATTTATCCCCTTTTAGGGGGGGGGTATCGTTGCATTCTTTTGCAGATGTACTTTTTAAAAAGTAGCAAGGAGCTCGCATGGAAATTCTTTTTGGCAAGAAATGTACAATAATTAAATCCTAACCTTTCCACTGTATAGTTAAACTAGCGGTTGTTAAAATGGTCATTGATAATTATGCTTGCTAGCTAGTCCAAATAGATCAAGTGTGTTTATATGAAAAAAAAAGATCTGATTATCCTACAATTTTTACTTAGTATCGGCTGACAAATAATTTGCATTAGCTATTTAGTTATTATATTTCTAATAATATGTTTTGTTCAAAGCATTAGTTATGAGTGTGTAACATATGTTGTGATTGATTTTACGTTGATATATAGTCTGGGCGTGACTTACATAAAGCTCAATTTAACCGATTATAAGTAATACGTATGTTAAAAACTAATTGTATTATGTTATGTATTAATATACATATTGCTTTATTTTTATTTAAAAATATTCATGGAAAAAAGAACAGTACTAGTATCTGGAGCCAGTATTGCTGGTCCAACTCTTGCTTTTTGGTTGTCTCGATTTGGTTTTGAAGTGACTGTAGTAGAGCGCGCTCCAGAATTGAGATTAGGTGGACAAAATATAGATGTTAGAGATGAAGCACAGAAAGTCGTACAACTCATGGGGTTGGAAGATAAAATCCTAGCCGCTAATACTGGTGAGTTAGGAATTCGTTTTGTCGATGCCGCTCATCGTATTAAAGCTGAGTTTCCAAAAGCAAATTCAGATTTTGGAACGGCTGAATTAGAAATCCTCCGAGGGGATCTTGCTCAAATCCTCTATCATGCAACCCAGGAAAATGTAGGTTATATTTTTGATGACCAGATTACGGTGTTAGAAGATCAGGGAAATCAGGTTTTAGTTACCTTTAAAAATAATGCGCCGCGCATTTTTGACCTCGTGATCGCGGCAGATGGAATCCGTTCCACGACACGTAAGTTGATGTTCGGAGATGAGCCACAAATCAAGTATATTGGCGTTTATTGTTCATATCTCACCATTCCTCGGATCGAGTCTGATGATGAATGGGCATATTGGTATAATGCACCTGGCTCGAGAGTCTTAAACACAAGACCTGATAATGTGGGTACAACCCGAGCTTCCTTTTCTTTTCTTTCACCAGATAACGGCTATGAAAAATTAGATTTAGTAAAACAGAGAGAAATTTTGAAGGATAAATTTGCAGATGCCGGATGGCAAGCTCCACGTATTCTAAAAGCATTAGATCAAAGTAAAGATGTGTATTTTGATCGTATAAGTCAGGTAAAGGCTCCTCGATGGTCTAATGGAAGGTGCGCAATGGTTGGTGATGCGGCCTATTGCCCCACTCCAATGTCAGGAATGGGAGCAAGTCTATCCATTGTGGGCGCATATATATTGGCAGGTGAATTAGGACGACATAAAAATCATCAAGATGCTTTTGAAGCTTACGAAAAGTTGATGAGACCTTTTGTTGAAGATATTCAAAACTTACCTCCAGGAGTGCCATGGGTAGCACATCCTAAGACAAAGTTGGGCATCACACTTTTTAATGCTGCCCTTGGAATAGCATCAAGCAGGTTGGTGAAAAAAATTTCAAAAATTTTTGGAGGTAATGCCAAAAAGGATCTAAAAGAGCGTGTTAAATTGCCTAATTATAGATAAATAAGTTGTTAAATTTTAATGGTTCAATCTTTCTTTGTTTCCATATTAATATTTGGATAATAAACAGATACTAAATTTAATTTTTTAAGTCAATGCTTATATACTCTCCCAAATATCTGGTTTTAATTTTTGCCATGCTGGTATTGATCGTAAGTAAACTGAAAGGGCAGTTGATTAATAATAATGATATTGGGTATGTTGAAGATTACCAGAAATTACCAAGAATAAATTTTGTAAAATCCAATGTTGTGGAATATGAACAATGCAAATCACTAAATCAATTCGTAATACCTAAGATTAAGCAGAGCAAAACAAATTTTTATTTACAGACAAATACCGGTCAAATAAAATTTAAGAAAACACTACCGGATAAAAAAGATTTTAATGGATATGAATTCCTTGGATACTATCCTCAGCTTAATATGTATGCGATCACAGAGAATATCATGTCTGATGAATTAAGTTTTGGTTCACTTGCATTAATCGATAGTATAACAGGAAATTCGTATACGATTGTTTCCATAGGGGATGGGGCAGTTGAAACCCCTATCATATCTCCACGGGGCAACTATTTAGTTTATTATTATAATTGGCTATATGATGGCAATAGTTGTTTTATTGGGTTATTGCAGATGAATAGAAATAAGACACATATTCTTGAAGAGCATCAAAGTTTCGAGAGTAAAAATTTTATGATTGAAGGAATCCGTTGGTTGGACAACGATACGTTTATAGTAAAAACTTTTCAATCAAAAGATATCGATGGTGTTCACTTTAAAAAAATCAATTATTATAGAGCCAGTTTAAATTGATAATGGATCAAAGACATGTAATAGATCCATTGGAATGTTACTATAAAATAAAGACGTAGTTCTCACATAAAAATGTATGTTAACATTTAAGCGTATTTTTTGTTAATAGAGTACTTATCGTAAATCAGAAGTTAACCGTTAAATTATAGATATATTGAATTATAAATATTTTATTATGAGAATTAAGTTGGCCATTTTATTATTGTCCGTTTTGTTTTGTGCTCCGGTTTTTGGTCAGATCAAAAGTATTTATGAAAAAACAGTAGATTCTTTAAATCAAATCGGCCAACCAGAGAAGATTATTCCATATTTAGAGATAGAAGTTAAAAAGCAACCTAAAGACGAAACGTTACTTCGATTAACGGGGTATCAATATTTGCAATTAAACAACTTAGAGCGTGGTGAGCATTATTACCGTCAAGCACTTATGGTCAATCCAGCATGTGCACGTTGTTATCTCAATCTAGGTCTGATTTACGCTTTTAAAAATGATTTTAATCAAGCATTAAACTATTTAGATAAAGCTGTGGCTAATGATTCAAACGATGATATGATTTTATCAAATCGAGGAAGAATAAAGGATATGATCGGTGATAAGATTGGTGCTTTAGTAGATTATGATAAATCAATATCAATTGCTCCTGATCGCGCCAGTAACTATGTGGAAAGAGGAAATTATCATTTAAATCATCAAGAAAAATCTAAAGCTTTGTTGGATTTTAATAAAGCGATCGAACTCGATTCTAAGCATTATAAGGCTTATTTTTTTAGAGGTAGATTGAAATTTGAAAATAACGACCTCTCTGCTGCATTGGAAGATATCAATCAAGCAATCTCCTTAGTTGCTCCTGATCCTCAATTATATAATTTTCGGGGTACTGTTTATAACCATTTGAAACAATTTGAAAATGCTTTGACAGATCTTAATACATCGATCCAACTTAATCCCAATGATGTTATCACTTATTTAAATAGAGCCGAAATATATTATGCGCTAGAAGATTTGGATGCATCCTGTCAAGACTATACAACAGCAAAAGCATTAGCTCTGGAGCAAAAGTTAGAGGATGCTGAATTATACAAAAACATGGAGGAATCAATGTCGACCTTTTGTGATTCCAGCAAAGCCAGTTATTACTATCAGCGCGGGGTGGCTTTTTATAACTTACAACAATATGAAAAAGCATTAAAAATTTACGATGCAGGATTACGGCAATTTCCTGATAACGCCATGATTTTATCTTTTAAAGGTAATGCACACTTGGCTCTGAAAGATTTTACTAACGCTACTTTAAATTATGATATTGCTTTAATTAATAAGGCGAGCTTGATGCTTGAATTTAAAAATAATCCTCGCTTTATCAATGCAAGCCAACAAGAACTTCAATCCTATTACGATGCTTCTTTAGCGGATATTTATTATCACGACGCGGAAAGTAAAGTGAATACTGGAAAATTGGATACCGCTTTAGTACGAATGAATGATGCCATTGCATTGATTCCAAATCTCAATGGATTTGCAAAAGAATTATATTTTAATAGAAGAGGCCATATCTATTTGTTGCTAGGGCAATATAATCAAGCTTTGGTTGACTTCAACCAAAGTATCCAAATCAATGGAAAGTATGCTCTAGCTTACATAAATAGGGCCATAGCCAAGGTAAGCCTATCCGAAAAACCAACCCAGTCAGCTATTATTATCCGTACTAAACAGCCTAACCAACCTTTCAGGATGAATTGGACAATTAATTCAAAAATACGTTCTGAAAAAGCAGATCTAAATCTTAAATCTGCTTTAGCAGATTGTAATAAGGCAATAGATCTAGACAAAAGCGATGGTTTTTCATATTATGTTAGGGGACAGATTAAACAGTTTTTAAATGATCCAACATGTTGCGCAGATCTTCTTAAAGCAAAAAAAATGGGTATTGTCGTAGAAGATGATTTGCTAGTTTCATGTAATCAATAATTCTAAATTAAAATAGTATAACCTAATCGTTAAATAATGAAAATTTTAAAATACTTTCTATTACTTTTTGTTGTCGTTGCTAGTCAAAGTATAGCACAAACAAAGTCTACAAAGAAAACTAGAATTAAAAGACCAGATATTATAGCACCGCCAGAAATTGTCATTCCTGAGGAATATAAAACGAGTGAAAATGTACCGCTTTTTCCTCTAGCTTTTGCTTGGCAAATAAATGCGGATACGACCTTAGCTCCAAATGTTATTTTTAGGGAAATTATCGAATTAAACGGTGACCAGGTAGACAGCAGAGTTTCCTTTAGAGATGTTGAAGTTAAATTGAAAAAGAGCGAACAAGAGAATTATAATGTACAGAACGACGTGCTATCTATGTTTGTCAAATTAGTTCAGTATGATGCAAAAATTGACCAGAATATGCTTTATCTGACGGATAGGAAGAACAAGATTTTGCGAACTTTTAAAATATTTTATGATCAGCATAACCATATCGAACGCTTGCAAGATCTGAGCACAAAAAAGTTCTATGAATCTACCCCGTTCGAAGGTGCTTCACCTTCTATGTAAAAAAGTTAAAAATTGCTTTAATGTAATATGATGTCTAGTCATTATATTACAATTATAAAAAGCTTATAGGTTTGGGTATATTCCTCCAAAACAAAGCTAGACTTAGTTTGTTGTTTTTATATACATAAAATGATACTAGATATGCTTAGAGTTATTCAAAATCTACCAGACCATGTATTTGGTGTACGTGCAAGCGGAGAGGTCACAGCAGATGACTTAAAAAATGTTTTATTACCCGGGCTAGAATCATTAACTGATCGTTATAACGAGATCTATTATCTTTTACTGTTGGAAACAGAGGTGCAAAATTTTACAGCAGGTGCTTGGGTGCAAGATCTAATAGCGGGCTTGAAACATTTTACAGCTTGGAAAAAAATGGCTATCGTGACTGATCAAACAGCAGTAGAAAAATTTACGGATGCCTTTAGCTATATCAGTCCAGGAGAGGCTAAAGGTTATGAAATAAGTGAACTACAAGAAGCTATAGATTGGTTAAGCATAAAAAAGTAAGAAAAGTTTATCCATTTATTGTAGGAGTTTAGGCTGTAGAAGTGCATAGGATATATAGGGAATAAATAAATGGAGTACAATATAAATGGGTTACATCATGTGATGTAACCCATTTATATTTTGGGAAAATATTTCATCAATAATGATCCTGTCTATTGATTTATTTTATTGAAAACTAGTTTTTTAAGTTGATAAAAATTTCATTAGGAATTTTTTTTTATTTAAATTTATTAGATTAGAATAACCAAAATAAGAATTTAAATTACTGATAAAATAGCAATCAATGGAAAACGAATTAAATGATATTAATAAGTGTCCATTTCATAATGGAACAATGCGAAAAGCTGTTGCAGGTGGAGGTACAACAAATCAAGATTGGTGGCCCAATCAGTTAAAAGTTAATTTGCTACGTCAACATGCTACTAAGTCAGACCCAATGGGATCAGATTTCAATTATACGGAAGAATTTAAAACCTTAGATTTAGAAGCAGTAAAAAATGATTTAAAACAGTTAATGACACAGTCACAAGATTGGTGGCCAGCTGATTTTGGGCATTATGGGCCATTATTTATTCGAATGGCTTGGCATAGTGCTGGAACTTATCGAGTGGGTGATGGACGGGGCGGTGCTGGGCGTGGGCAACAACGATTTGCTCCGCTAAATAGTTGGCCCGATAATGTGAGCTTAGATAAAGCAAGACGTTTATTATGGCCTATAAAACAAAAGTGCGGACGTAAAATATCTTGGGCAGATTTACTGATCTTAACTGGAAATATGGCTTTAGAATCCATGGGATTCAAAACTTTAGGTTTCGCAGGTGGTCGAGAGGATGTATGGGAAGCAGATCAGGATGTGTATTGGGGTTCCGAAAAAACTTGGTTAGGAGGTGATGTCCGTTATGCGCAGGGATCTGAAGGTGTTGCAGAGTCACATGGTGTATTGGTGTCGGATGATGATGCAGATGGAAAAATACACAGCCGGAATTTGGAAAATCCCTTAGCAGCTGTTCAAATGGGATTAATATATGTGAATCCAGAAGGTCCCGATGGCAACCCTGATCCAATTGCTGCCGCAAAAGATATTCGTGATACATTTGGTCGTATGGCTATGAATGACGAAGAAACCGTTGCCTTGATCGCAGGCGGTCATACATTCGGTAAAACACATGGTGCAGGTCCTGCTGACCATGTTGGTAAAGAACCTGAAGCTGCAGATCTAGCATCTCAAGGTTTAGGATGGGCAAACTCATTTGGATCTGGAAAAGGCGCAGACACGATTACCTCTGGCTTAGAAGTAACTTGGACTAGTAAACCCACAGAATGGACGAATCAGTTTTTTGAATATTTATTTGATTTTGAATGGGAATTAACAAAAAGTCCTGCTGGAGCACATCAGTGGATCGCTAAAGATGTTGGAGAAATTATTCCGCATGCTCATGATGCCACTAAGAAATTAAAACCAACCATGTTAACAACGGATTTGTCACTGCGTTTTGATCCGGAATATGAAAAAATATCTCGGAGATTTCGCAATAATCCAGACGAGTTTGCTGACGCTTTTGCTCGTGCTTGGTTTAAGTTGACCCATCGCGATATGGGACCTCGGTCACGTTACTTAGGACCAGATGTACCTCATGAGGAGTTTGTATGGCAAGATCCACTTCCAAAAATAGAATATATACAGATCGATGACGCTGATGTTCAGTTTTTAAAGACTGAAATTTTGAATACAGGTCTATCAATTTCTGAGTTAGTATCCGTAGCTTGGGCATCGGCATCTACTTTTCGTAATTCGGATAAACGCGGTGGTGCCAACGGTGCTCGCATCCGCCTTTTACCGATGAGTAATTGGGAGGTCAATCGGCCAAACCAATTGAATCAGGTTTTGATCGTGTTAACAGATATCCAGCAAAGGTTTAATCATGCGCAATTTGACGGAAAGCAGGTTTCAATTGCAGATTTAATTGTGTTGTCTGGCGTAGCTGCTATTGAAAAAGCAGCACAGAATGCAGGTCATGATGTGCAGATACCATTTAATCCTGGACGTACGGACGCTAGTCAGGAGCAAACCGATATGGAATCCATTGCATTTTTAGAACCACTTGCAGATGGCTTCAGAAACTATCGTAAATTAAAAAATAAAGCCATTTCAACAGAGGAGCTTTTAATTGATAAAGCTCAGTTGTTAAATCTTTCTGTTCCCGAAATGACCGTTCTAATTGGTGGTCTTCGAGTGTTAGACATCAATTATGATGGCTCTAAACATGGTGTCTTTACCTTGCGCCCAGGGCAATTAACTAATGATTTTTTCGTGAATCTGTTAGATATGCAGACAGAATGGAAAGCCATGGACGAGACAAAAGAATTATATTTAGGGACTTGTCGAAAAACGGGGCAACCAAAATGGACTGCTAGTCGAGCTGATCTCGTGTTTGGATCACATGCTGAGTTGCGAGCAGTGGCAGAAGTATTTGCTGAATCGGGAAATGAGAAATCTTTTGTCCATGCTTTTATAAAAGCATGGAATAAAATCATGAATGCTGATCGATTTGATCTGGTATCAGCATAAATAAAGATTTGATTTTAGAATTCGTATTATAGTTTTTTGATCTAAAATAATATTGAAATATGATCAATCCTAGTTTTTAACCTAAAAGTGCCTAAAGAATCTAGTTCTTTGGGCATTTTTTATGCTTCATTATTCCCCATGTTTTTAGAAAGAGCAATCCGATAAGCACAGCGTCTAGCACCAGCTACTATGTGGTCGGTACGGTGAATAGAAACACTTTCTCCTAAAACGGACTGGAAAATTTGTAATTCTGAATTACAAAACCCTTGACAAGCTTTTGCCGCTGCACAAATGGGACAATGATTTTCGACCAGTAGATATCCTTCTTCATCTTCAGAATAATCTGCCATATACCCCTCACGTGTACGAATAGCAACCAAACGGGCGATTTTAGAGTTTAGATCGGGTAGAGGATCGATCTCTTCATGATATCTTTTTTTACCTGTTACCTCATTAGCATCAATAATCGTTTGTAAAGCATCCTTGCCCATTGCATCTTTTATGATTGTTAATAATTTAACAGTCAATTCAGCATGAGTATCCGGAAATTTCCGATTTCCGATTTCTGAAATCGTAAAATACTTTTGAGGCCTTCCAACTCCTTTCGATTCTGTTTCAACTTCTATTAAGCCTTCTTCCATAAACTTAACGAGTTGTTGTCGAACACCTTCCTTAGTTATTTTTAATTCATGGGCAATGTCGAGTGCCGTTAGAGGCCCACGCATTTTCAGTAACATTAAAATTCGATTTGTCGTCATAAAATAATAAAACAAGTATTTAGTTGTTTTATTATTCAAAATTACTACTTTTGTTACACTTATCAAAATGGATAATTTTAAGCATAGACTTTCAATTATAAATTTGATGAATGTAAAGTAAGAATTGTAATATTTATTTTATGTGGATTGATACATCAAAAATACACCTTCCTAAACAAATAACTCAAGGAGCTCATTTTGCCTTTATAATTGTGGTTCCGTACTGGAATACGCTGAAGAGGTAATAACCCTCGCGCAAAAGATGAACATATAGATTTCATCATCTAAATATTTAAAATATCCCCAATCCCAAAACAGGTTTGAGCGGGGGAACGGGATAACTATGTCTTGTTATTAATAGCATGTTGTGATCTAAAAATCTCATTATTAAATTTTTACATATTGTTTATTCAAAAATTATTACCATGAAAAAAACACACTTATATCTATTATTCTTTCTTTTCATAGGATTAATATCTTGTGAATCGAAAAAGGAGTCTCCTACAAATAAAATTTCTTCATATCCAGTGTTAACGTTAAATGCGCAGAAAGCGGATTTGTATGTTGAATTTCCAGCTACATTAGAAGGGATACAAACTGTTGAGATTCGATCCAAAATAGATGGTTACATCGAGGAGGTTTTTGTCGAGGAGGGTAGTCTGGTCAAGATAGGACAAAAGCTATTTAAAATTAATGCCAACCGTTTTGTCCAAGATGTTAATCAGCGAAAATCAGCGGTACTAGCTGTCGAGGCTGCTTTGGAGACGGCTAGTATTCAAGTTTTGCGAACACAGGCTTTAGTCGACAAAAAAATAGTGAATTCATTTGAATTGACTACAGCAAGAAATGTGGAACGCGTGAAGAAAGCCGAGCTTAACCAAGCTAAAGCTGCTTTGTCCGATGCGCAATCACAATTGGCATTTACACAGATTGTAAGTCCAATTACGGGTATTGTAGGTCGTCTTCCTCTTAAAAAAGGTAGCCTAGTCAGTAGTAATTCTGAGATGGCCTTAACCACAATTGCCAATACAAGAGAAGTATATGCACACTTTTCATTAAGTCAGAAGCAGTTAAATGGCTTTTTAGATCAATATACAGGTCGAAATATGGCTGAAAAATTGAAAAATATGCCTTTTGTTACTTTGAGAACAGCAGATGGAAATGATTACATGCCCCAGGGGAAAATTCAAAGCTTAAGTGGTGTGATGAGCAGGGAAACAGGTTCTGCTAATTTTACAGCATTGTTTCCTAATACTGAAGGACTTTTATGGAGTGGCGCCAGTGCGATACTTCGTATACCTACTACTATTGATCAAGCAATTTTGCTTCCTAAAAAAGCTGTTTTTGAAATCCAGGGAAATTACTTTGTTTATAAGGTAGGTCCAAAGAATATTGTCAATCACACTGAAATAGTGGTGTATCCAACCTCAACGGAACAAGAATATGTTGTGAAAAGTGGGCTTCATATTGGAGATATTGTCATTACAGAAGGTATTGGGACTTTAAGTAATGGGATGGAGATAAAACCGGCCCCTATTTCGAATAAATAAAATAGAAAAAAAATGTTAAAAAAATTCATAGAAAATCCGGTATTATCCACGGTAATATCGATTATAATTGTGATGCTTGGTGTTTTAGGATTGTTATCGCTACCCATTTCACAATATCCTGAAATTGCACCTCCTACAGTAGTGGTAACAGCCTCTTATCAAGGAGCAAATGCCAATGTGGTCATGAAAAGTGTCATTATACCTTTAGAGGAACAAATTAATGGTGTTGAAAATATGACTTATATGACCTCTACTGCCAGTAATAACGGAACAGCTGCTATCACTATATTTTTTAAACAAGGAACTAATGCAGATATGGCGGCAGTGAATGTCCAAAATCGGGTTAGTAAGGCAACTAGTTTATTACCTGCTGAAGTTATTAAATCTGGAATTACCACCAGTAAGCAGTTGAGTAGTACAGCATTTAGTTTCTTATTGTATAGTAAAGATGGAAAGTATGACCGTAAATTTCTCGATAATTACTTGCGTATAAATATTATGCCTCAGATGAAGCGCGTAGAAGGGGTTGGTGCAGCAGAGATCTATAGTGATCAAGAGTATTCCATGCGTATTTGGTTGAAACCAGATGTCATGGCGACTCATGGTTTAATACCAGAAGATATTATAACTGCTTTGAAAGAACAGAATATAGAGGCTGCACCAGGTAAAATAGGAGAGAATAGCCGTCAATCTTTACAGTATGCATTGAAATTCACGGGTCGCCTTGAGGATTCAGAGCAATTTGAAAATATCATTTTGAAAAGTGGTGTATCTGGAGATTATTTACGGTTAAAAGAAGTTGCAGATGTAGAATTTGGTGCGCTTGATTATACGACTTCATTGATAACACAAGGTAAGCTCTCGTCTGGAGGAGCGATAAGTCAAATTTCAGGTTCAAACGCAAGAGAATTGATTATTGCTTGTGAAAATATTTTGAAAGAAGCTTATAAAGATTTTCCTCCCGGTGTGGAGTATCATACTTTTTTAAATGCCAATGAGTTTTTAGATGCATCGGTTGAGAAAGTTATTTATACAATCATCGAGGCGTTTATATTGGTTTTCTTAGTTGTTTTTCTTTTTTTACAAGATTTGCGTTCTACCCTTATTCCTGCCATAGCCGTTCCAGTAGCTATTATAGGAACATTTTTTTTCTTAAAACTCTTTGGCTTTACGATTAATTTATTGACTCTATTTGCACTTGTGTTAGCTATTGGTATTGTGGTAGATGATGCAATTGTCGTAGTTGAGGCGGTACATGCAAAACTTGATCAAGGGGCTAAGTCTGCAAAAAAAGCAACTCTGCATGCCATGAGTGAGATTAGTGGAGCTATTGTTTCGATTACCTTGATCATGTCGGCTGTATTTGTTCCTGTTACTTTTATAACCGGTTCCGCAGGTGTCTTTTATAAACAATTTGGTTTAACGCTAGCTGTGGCTATTATTATTTCGGCGATCAATGCCTTGACTCTAAGTCCAGCATTATGTGCTTTATTATTGAAACCACATACAGCTGATGCTGAAAACCACAAAGGTTTTATTCCTAAATTTTTTACAGGTTTTAATATCGCCTTTGAAGTTGTGACTAAAAAATATGTAGGAGTGGTGCGCTTTTTAATACGACGCAAATGGATTTCTTTTGTTGGTATTGCAGCCTTTGCATTGCTATTTTATACCTTAATAAAAACCACGCCAACGGGGTTTGTTCCTAATGAAGATGGAGGTGCGATCTTTGGAAATGTTGTTTTACCTCCAGCCTCAACTTTGGAACGTACTGAAAAGATCGCTTTCGAGGTTGATAGTATCGCCCGTAACATACCAGAAATTGAATTATCCTCGACATTGTCTGGAATGGATTTACTGCACGGTACCGGTGGATCTTATGGTGCCTTGTTCATCCGTTTAAAGCCTTGGAAAGAACGTAAAGGAAAAGATCAAAGTGCAGCAGCGATTGTTCAAAAATTATTTGAAAAGACAGCTCATATCAAAGGTGCAAGTGTTATTTTCTTTGCGGCACCGACTTTACAGGGATTTGGAAATAGCAATGGTTTTGAAGTGCAGTTGCAAGATAAAACAGGAGGAAGTTATTTGCAATTTAACGAAAATATTGATCAATTTATTACTGCCCTGAGCAAACGTCCAGAGATTAATTATGCGACGAGTTCATTTAATGTTGGTTTCCCTGAATTGGAAATTAATATTAATGTAGCGCAGTGTAAAACTGCTGGTGTGAGCGTCAATACCGTGTTGACCACTTTGCAAGGATACTTTGGTGGTATTTATGCCTCAGATCTCAATCGCTTTGGAAAGCAGTATCGTGTGATGATGCAGGCTGGAGCTGATTATAGAGCAAAGGAGGAAGATATCAATAAAATTTATGTGCGTACGATAAAAGGTAATATGGCGCCAATTGCTGAGTTTGTAACCTTAAAAAAAACTTATGGGCCAGAATTTATTCAACGATTTAACCTATTTACCTCCAGTACCATTACAGGAATCCCAAATGTGGGTTATAGTTCTGGCGATGCTATTAAAGCCATAGAAGAGACAGCCGCTCAAACATTAGATCGTGGCTATTCGTACGAATTTTCAGGATTGACGCGTGAAGAATTATCCAGCGGTAGCCAAACGGTTTTAATCTTTTCCCTTTGCCTTCTTTTTATATACTTTCTTTTAAGTGCACAGTATAAAAGTTATATTCTTCCATTTTCAGTACTCTTGTCATTACCTATTGGTCTAGCGGGGGCATTTGCTTTTGCGCAATTATTTGGAATTGATAATAACATTTTTTTACAAATCAGTCTAATTATGCTGATTGGTCTATTAGCAAAGAATGCGATTTTGATTGTAGAATTTGCTCTTTTACATCGTCTGAGTGGTAGAACTTTGGTTCAGTCCGCTATTTATGGAGCAAAGTCGCGATTAAGACCTATTTTGATGACTTCCTTTGCTTTCATTTTCGGATTGATTCCTTTGATGTTAGCAACTGGAGCTGGTGCGCTAAGTAATAAGTCTATTGGGACTGCTGCAGTAGGGGGTATGTTGATTGGGACTGTATTTGGTGTTTTTGTAATACCTATTCTTTTTATAGTATTCCAAGGTTTACAAGAAAAGATTTCAGGTGTGAAAATATCCGATCAATCAGCTCGTGCCTGAGAAGATATATAATAAAAAATGACAATCACTTTTAAAATAAATTCAATTTAGATGATAAATATGCCTTATAAAATAATGGTGCTTTTTATGATCGGCCTGGTTAGTTGGAGTTCCTGCCAGATAACACGCCCATATGCATCACCAGAAAATAAAGTGAATGAACGTTATCATTCCCCTATGTCCAACCCTAAGGATACCACAGGTCAATCGTCTTTAGAGATCGATACCATGAATATGGCTACTTTAAAATGGTCTGAAATTTTTACTGATACCCTTTTGCAGGGATTGATAGCAGAAGGACTAAAAGCAAATATCGATATCAAAATAGCTGTTGAACGTATAACAGAAGCGCAAGTTAATTTACGTTTGCAAAAGGCAGCATTTTTGCCCTCATTGAACACTAATATATCTGCAAATTCTCAACAATATCCTACTTTTCAAAGTTTTGGTTTTCCCAGAAATAATACACAGTATGATGTGCGGTTAAGCACCGATTGGGAAATTGATATCTGGGGTAAACTAGGGAGTGCTAAACGTGCTGCTTTATCTCAGCTATTGGCTACTGATGCAGCAAAACGTGCTGTACAGACGCAATTGATTGCAGATATTGCGTCAAATTATTATGAACTATTGGCGTTGGATCAACAGTTGCTGATTATAAAAAAAACAGCTGAAAATCGGGCTGAGGATGCAGCTGCCATTGAAATGCTTTTTGAAAATGCATTGCTTAATGGAGTAGCAGTTGTACAAAGTAAAGCTAATTTTTATGAAGCTAAATTGGATATTCCAGATATTGAGCAAAAAATAAAAGAAAAAGAACATCGTCTTAGTTTTTTAGTGGCTCGAAATCCAGGTACAATCATACGTCAATCATTAAAGGAACAGCAGGTTGAATATGATCTAAAACCAGGTATTCCTGCACAACTCTTAGCGCATCGTCCAGATGTACAAATGGCAGAATTAAATTTCAGAACAGCATTTGAGGAAACGAACGTAGCCCGTACCTACTTCTACCCCGTTTTAAAAATAACTACTTCTGGAGGTTTTTCAAATCTTGGTTGGAACCAATGGTTTTCAAGTAAAAGTCTTTTCGGTTCCATCGCTGGTGGTTTGACACAGTCAATCTTTAATAAAGGTGCTAATCAAGCACGTTTATCTACCGCTCAATCTAGACAGCAACAAGCTTTATATCAATTTGAAAAATCCCTATTGATTGCCAGTCAAGAAGTGTCTAATGCTCTTTTTGAATATGATACTGCTTTACAAAAAGAAAAATCGAGGAGAAAACAGTTGGATGCCTTATCCCAAGCACTTGAATTTAATAAGGAACTGTTTATAAACCATCAACAAACTAATTATACAGATGTGTTGGCTGCGGAACAAAATCTTTTAAGGGCACAATTGAAAGATATTGATGACCAAAGCCAAAAATTATATGCGGTAGTTCAACTATATCGTGCATTGGGTGGCGGTTGGGATTAATTAGGATATGGAGAAGGTCTATTCGATTAAATTAAGGACTAGACCTTCCCCATTCTATATGATTAGATCCATCAATCTCGAGGTTCACACATCACATATAGAACTCTATTCTATCAATACACCTATATAGTAATTGAAAGTGTCTATGGTGATATTTTCTTTAGTTAGATTGGGTATTTTTATCTCTTTGAAATGTTGATCCAGCATCAAAAGCTGTTTTGGATTTTCGTTTGTACCGATATGGATGGGCATATGAAAGTCTTTTACTTCACTGATCCACCGCCCAAGTATTTTACCAGAAATATCCTTTCTTATTTCAAGTATCGGAATAGAAATGTGTTGTACATATTGTTCAAAAAACTTGGAGAGATCTATACCTGATTTTTCAATGATGTACTGAGCAATATCTTGATAGTCAACCTGCTGATGAAAGTACTTCGCATTTAATCCTCTCAAGATGGACCGCCATTTTTCATCATCATCAATCATTGTACGAATCATATTGAGCATGACTCCTCCTTTGGGATACATATCACCAGATCCTTCTTTATTAACATGAAATGGGCCCTGCATGGGCTTATCATTCTGTATGCCGCTGCGATTACCATGGACATAGGCCTGACTCGCTTCTTTTCCATAGAAATAATCTATAAATAAAGCTTCTGAGTAGTTAGTAAAGCTCTCATGAATCCACATGTCGGCAAGATCTTTGGAGGTTATGTTATTGCCAAACCATTCATGTCCAGATTCATGGACTACAATGAAATCCCATTTTTTGCCCCAGCCAGTTCCAGAGGCATCTCGTCCACGATAGCCGTTTTGGTATTGATTGCCATAGGCGACTGCGCTTTGGTGTTCCATACCAGTATGTAAAGTTTCGACTAATTTGTATCCATCCTCATAAAATGGATATGGGCCAAACCAATGTTCAAATGCTTCTAATGTTTGCTTTGCATTTGTTTGTAAATGTTGTTTTTTCTGTGGTTGATTATTTTCTCTCAAGATATAATAATCAATATCAAGAGGACCTTTTTCACCCTTATATTTTTCTTTGAAATGAATGTAGTCTCCAATATTCAGAGCGACATTGTAATTGTTGATTGGATTGACAACCTTCCAATGATACTTAGTAAAGCCGTCCTTCATTTTTTCTATTTGGATTAATTTTCCATTGGAAACATTCATAAGCCCATTTGGAACCGCTATGGAGATTAACATACTGTCCACTTCATCATATTGATGATCTTTATTTGGCCACCAAACACTAGCACCCATTCCTTGACATGCCGTAGCAATCCAAGGTTTTCCATTGCTATCTTTTTTCCAATCAAAACCACCATCCCAAGGAGCGCGTGCTGCTTCTGTTGGATGACCCTCGTATGATACTATAAACTCATCTTCTTTGCCTTTGGTAATGGTTTCGGGAAAGTCAATAAAAACGGCATTGTATTCTCGTGTAAAAGGTAGTTCTTTACCACGATAAATAACCTTGTTCACTTTTAGATTGGCAAATAAGTCAAATTGTAATTGCTTAAAATCTTGTGTTGCCTTAAAACGAAATAGATTAGTTCCTGATATAAATTTACGATCAATATCAACTTTAACATCCAGATGATAATATTGAATATCATAACAGGTCCTTAAAGGAGTTAAATGACCTCGCAAGGAATCTGCTCGGGAAAATTCTTCCTTCTCTTTCATTAACTGAGCTGAAGCAGATTTTATACCTGCTGTAAATAAACAGCAACTGGTGAATAGATATATTAGTTGTCTTTTCATATTAAGATGATATGTTATGGAGCCTAAACTATTACTCATTATTTGAAATGAGTAATAGATTATACTTATTTAGTAATGATAAACACTTATAATTTGCTCTAATTTTATCGATTTTTCTAATTTTTTAATTCGGTTTGCTATTAAACTATTTTTTGAACATTTCTTATTGAATAGCTATCTTAAATATAGTGACATCATGGTATATCAATTGATTGTCAAAATTGGACCATAGAGAAGATGACTTGTTCATAATTTGTTACAATTTTTTAAATATATTATATTCTTACACCAAATAGACTAGGAATGAGATGATATAAAGTTCAATAATTTTCATGAGGTACAACAACAGAAAATTATCTAAGTAGATTTGTATATTAACATTATTCTTTTTTTTGGAAAAAAGATTCTCAGTATGATGAGTTTGTTGCATTAATCTATTCAATCACGTCGATTAAGTAAGTTTCCTTTTTATGATTTTTTAATTAAGTTTTTTGAATGTTTACTTGATTTTTGGGGATATTGAGATGTAGTTGTTATATTTAGATCAACCAAATAATAAATTTTTGTAAAGTTTAATTTTGAATATGCTATGAAAACTCTCCAATTTAACGTGCCAACAACCCAAGGACAAAGCTTAACAATACAAGAAGATGTAATGGATTCCTTCTATCCTCATTTGCACAGGCATCAAGAAGCACAATTGATGTGGATTAAAAAAGGTAAGGGCGTATTGGTTGTTGAGGATACTTTGCATCCTTTTAAAGAAAATGATATATTCTTTCTGGGAGCAAATCAGCCACATGTATTTAAATCGATGTCACAAGATGGCTTATCAAATGAATCTAGATCTATTTCTATTTTCTTTGATCCTAATGGTAAATTGAAATCTTTGTTTTCGTTAGGTGAGTTTGATTCTTTGAACCATTTTATTCAAAGTAATGCTCGCGGATTTAAAGTTCCTCACACTTATTTTCAACAAATCTCGGAAAGAGTAGTGCAATTAAAGGAAGCTGATGAGCTCGATAAATTGATGCAATTTTTTTATTTGTTACGCTCTTTAGCTATGATTTCAAAAGAAACAGAACCGCTTTGTGCAGAAAGAATTGAATTTAATCATGAAAATTCAAGTGGTGTAAGCCGAATTACTTTAATATGCAATTATATAAAGGAAAATTTTAAGAATGAACTTACTCTAGAAGATGTTGCCAATTATGCTAGCCTTACCCCACAGGCTTTTTGTCGGTATTTTAAAAAACACTGTGGAGTAACCTTTGTATCTTACTTAAATCGTATTCGGATAAAAGAAGTCTGCAACCAATTAAATGAGGATCATTTGGAGAGTGTATCCTTTATTGCCTATAACTGTGGTTTCAACAGTATCACTAATTTCAATCGTGTCTTCAAACAGATAAGGGGATGTAATCCAAAAGAATATACGGATAATTATAAAAGTACAGTTTTTTCAGAAGTTTAATGAAATAAATACCTATTAAATTCCCTTTTAAGAGAAGATAATAATATCAAATATTTAGGGTTAAAATATGGCTGATCATTGTTAAGATAATGTTAAGATTCCAAGGATAGTATTGATAACTTAGTTTATACATATAAATCATAAACTAACATTTGAAACTACTATTTTATGAAGAAAACAGCTATTGCATTTCTAGCAGCTAACTTGTTGGTTAGTTCAGCTATTTATGCACAGACCGTACTCAAGGGTACGGTTGTCGGTCAAGATGGAAAACCAATCCCTGGGGTTTCCATTTCCTTACAGGACGGCACAGGAACACAAACTGGGCAAAATGGTGATTTTTCTATTTCTTACAAACAAGCAGGCACATTAAGTGTATCAGCAATTGGCTACGAGCGAAAACAAATTAATCTCAGTAACCAAACAAACCTCTCTATTACTTTAATCTCAAATACGGAAAGTTTGGACGAGGTCGTAGTGACGGCAATGGGTATTTCAAGAGATAAGAAATCTTTGGGATATGCCGTTCAAGAAGTAAAAGCCAAAGAATTGACCGATGCAGGACAATTAAGTGTCACAGGTGCATTGACAGGTAAGGTCGCCGGAGTACAGGTGAATCAATTTGGGGGAGCTGTAGGTTCTTCTGCAAGGATATCAATTAGAGGAAATACGTCCTTGCAAACTGATCAACAGCCACTAATTGTTATCGACGGTGTACCTATGACAAATAATAGCCAACGAAGCGGAGATAATACTTATTCAGGGGTTGACTATGGATCAGGTATCAACGATATCAATCCAGAAGATATTGAAAGTATGACGGTCTTAAAAGGTGGATCAGCTGCCTTATACGGAATGCGTGCAGGTAAGGGTGTCATTATGATTACAACCAAATCGGGTAAGCGAGCTAATAATGGCGTACAAATCTCTTATGATGCTAATTTTAGTGTTGACAGAGTATCCACTCTTCCCAAATATCAAAATTTGTATGGACAGGGGTCAAGAGGAGATGAATATAGCTATGGTCGATACGCTAAAGGAAAAGGTATCACTTATCAACAATATGCACAAGATAGTTCTTTCAATTATGTTGATGGTGCAGGAGGTGGCGTGAACGATGGATTTGATGAATCTTGGGGTCCTCGCCTAGATGCAGGATTAATGATTCCACAGTTTAATAGCCCATTTGTGGATGATGTAAGACAAGCGACTCCGTGGATTTCTCATAAAAATAATATTAGAGATTTTTTCCAAACTGGTTTTTCTCAAAATCATAATCTTTCATTACTGTCAAAAACTGACCGCTCATCAACTCGGGCAGCAATATCTTACCGTAATCAAAAGGGAACCGTTCCTAATACGGATCAAAAGAAATATACGGCTCAACTCAATAATGACTATAAAATCAGTGATAAGGTTTCTTTTGATATCATGTCCAATTATACACGAACAGAAAGTGATAACTTGATTATGCAAGGATATGCTGGAGCAAATCCGATGAATGGATTGATTTGGTTTGGTAGGCAAGTCGATATGAAAGACTTGAAAAAAAATTGGGATCAACGAGATGCACAAGGCAATTATACGTATTATAACTGGAACTCCAACTATCATATGAATCCATTTTATACGATGAATGAGTCCATTAATTCATTGCAAATGAATCGTGTATTTGGAAAAAGTTCATTGTATTATCAACCTGTTGATTTCTTAACATTTGAAGGAAGGGTTGGTCTTGATTATGTTAATTCGCAAAGATTTGAAAGAAACTATTATAATTTCGATCATTTGAATGGAAGTTTTAATGAAAATAAGAATGATAGGACAGAGCTAAATGTTGACTTTTTAGCTAATTTTAATAAACAATACGGTGATTTTAGTGTACTGGGTACTTTAGGGGCAAATTATCGTGATTATAAAATGAGTATGAATTCATTAGGAGCAACAGGTCTTAATGTACTAGGTGTATATACGATTACCAATAAAATAGGACCTGCAGAAGTGGATATGGATCATGCACATAATCGTTCTAATTCCATTTATGGGCAAGCATCAGTTGGCTGGAGAGATCAATTGTATGTGGATATGACAGCACGAAACGATTGGTCATCCACTTTAACCAAATCATTCTTTTATCCATCGGTTAGCATGAGTTGGATTCCAACGACTTCTTTTTCGAATCTTAAGGGGGATGTATTATCTTATTTAAAATTTAGATTGAATATTTCTGAAGTAGGAAATGCAACGGATCCTTATCGTAATCAAAACTATTATTATGCACAACTTGATGGATTCAAAGATCTAGCTCAAATGTATAAGAGTATGACCTATGCGATTCCTGGTTTAGAGCCTGAAAAAATTCGAACTTGGGAGACTGGTGCTGAAATTGCTTTATTTAATAATCGATTTCATGCAGATTTCACCTACTATCATAAAAATGCTAGAAAACAATTGCTTGCGGTAAGTACATCAAATACCGTAGGTTTTACACGTATTTTTTTGAATGCTGGTGATATACAGAGCCATGGTGTAGAGCTTCAATTGCGTGGTGATATTTTTAAAAAGGAAAATGATTTTAACTGGACTGCGACAGCAAACTTTTCAAAAGATAAAAGTAAAATTTTGGAATTATATCCGGCACTTGATTTAAGAGATCATCAAATTGGATGGACTTGGGGGATTGCGAATATGGCTAGAGAAGGTCAGCCATGGGGAACTTTAGTTGGAATGGGATATGATCGCGTTGAGGATGGACCGATGAAAGGGGCGATTAAAGTGACTGATACTGGAGTAGTTGAACGAAAAGCAGGCCAAAATATAGGTAGTGTTGTGCCAGATTTCTTGGCAAGTCTGCGGAATGATTTTTCTTACAAGAATTTTAGTTTTGGCTTTATGTTGGATTTTCGAAAGGGCGGCGACATTTGGTCTCAAACCATGTCGCATGGTTATACTACCGGAATAGCAGAGATTACAGCGGCCAATGGAATACGCGAACGTTCAATTGTCGCAGGAAAGGATATGATGACAAATGAGCGCTTTGCGATGTCTGATGGCAAGAACGGATGGGTAGAGAATACCATAGAAACTAACGCTCAAAGTTGGTATGAAGGAGGAGGGATTGATGAAATGTATGTTTTTGATGGTTCGTTTTTGAAATTAAGGGAAGCCTACTTTACATATAATTTACCTCAACATCTTTATAGTCGTATCAAAGGTATTAAGAGGGCAAATCTATCTGTTATCGGATCTAATTTGGCTTTACTTTGGGTAGATAAATCTAATACCATGAGAATAGATCCTGAATCAGGAGGCGTATCTAGTGATTCGAGAGGTGTTGGTTTTGAACAGGCGACAGTTCCAAATTCTAGAAGTATTGGCTTAAAACTAGGATTTACATTTTAAGTCAAAATACTATTTATCTGGAATGAATTTCAATTGAATTAAAGAATCAGAAAAATGAAAAAACTACTATTTAATATAAAATTTGCTTCCATACTCGCGATAGTTTGTCTAGCAAGTTGTACAAAAGATTTTGAGAAAATAAATACGGATCCCGATGCATTACCCAATGTTCCTCCCCAAAATATGTTGATCAATGTACTACGAAATGCGGGCGAGCAGTTTGGAGGAGATGTGGACGGCTATGGTACTTTTGCAGGCTATATTGTTAAAATTCAGTATCCTGATTATCTGTCATCATTAGTTCCTGGAAATAATACCTATGGTAACCGTTGGTATGCTTGTTATTACAATATCACCCAAATGAATGATATGTTGAAGAAAACCGAAGACCGAGCTGAGGGGTTTAAGAATATTAGAACTGTTGCTCGTATTTGGCAAAATTATATGTGGTCTTATCTTTTAGATGGCTGGGGAGATATACCTTACTCAGAGGCATTTAAAGGAATGCCAGAAGATGGTAATCTGTTAAGACCCAAATATGACAAACAGGAAGATGTTTTTCCTGCAGTATTAGCTGATTTAAAGAAGATAGCTGATGAAATGTCCGATGGTCTAGGAACCGATGATATTGGCGATTACGATATTATCTATGAAGGAGATATGCTCAAATGGCAAAAGTTTTGTAATTCTTTGCGACTTCGTATAGCTATGCGTATCTCATCAGTTGCCCCAGCTTTAGCAAAATCAACCATTGAAGAAATTGCAGGAAGTAAGATTAACTATCCAGTTATGGAAACAAATGATGAAAACTGTTATTTATATTATCCTGGAACTTTACCCTATATGGAGCCTTGGTACAAATCGGGTATAAATGGTAAGCGTATTGATAATTGGGGTATGTTTGACATCTTTATTAATTATTTAAATGAAGTAAAAGATCCTAGAATTGCATCGATAGCACAAAAAACCAATTTGGGAACTTATGTTGGATATAAGAATGGTTTAGCTGCCTCACCTAATCCCCTTAGATCAGTTTCTTGGATAGGTGAACATTACATTAATGATGCTTCAGGATATACTCCCTTTTTTAAATCGTGTGAAACTTACTATATTCTGGCTGAAGCTGCAATGCTTGGTTATGATGTTGGAATTAGTGCAAAAGATGCATACAATAAAGCTGTTATGATTTCAATGGAAGATAATGGAATTTCTAAAGACGATGCGAATTTATACCTTTCAAAAGAAGGTCAATTCGATGGGACAAAGGAGAGAATTTGGTGGGATATGTGGACAGCATTATTTAAAGAAAATTACGAAGCCTGGGCATTGTATAGGAGAACTGGTATTCCTTCAACCAATTATCCTTCTGTAGGCTCGATATTTTTGGATAGGCACACCGATCAACCATGGAGATTGCCTTATCCCAACAATGAGTATTTAAATAATAAGGTTAATACCGATGCAGCAGCAACTGGCATTGTTGACCACTCTTGGGGTAAAAGACTTTGGTGGGCAAAAGATAATGGTAAAAATTAATTTCATGTGTATATGTTTATTGAAAAGCGGGGTGACGAAAGTCATCTCGCTTTTTTTAGTTCACTGAGGGAGGTGTTACAAAATTTAGTAACTAATATTTTGGTTAAGGACATTAAATGCTTTTGAGACCTCTAAAATTTAATTTTTAAATAAGACAAGAGCGATTCTTAGAATAGCTCTTTTGTATGAAAAAGGTTTGATAAAATTAATCCATCTTAATGGTCACCATATCCGACATCATCTAATTTGCCTCTGAAAACTTTAAATTGAATGATGAAATATACAATCACCAATACTGCTGCTACACAGAACCAACCTATCCCAACAGATAAACCATATTCGTTTGCGGATACATTCTGTATAGTTAAAGAAGGATTTACCGCATTAGTCGAAGGTAGTAATATGGGGAACATGGAAGCTATAGTAGATCCAAAACTTCCAAAAATAAATAAGGATGAATAAATAAAACCAGATAAATCTTTTGTAAATTTTTTAATTCTAAACTGTCCAAAAAGACCAACTGCAGCAATAAGAGGGAATATCCACAACCAATAATAAGTTTCAAAATTATGTAATGATATTGGTTTCACATCATGCCATACGTAAGCGGATAATATTACTAAAAACAATAAAACAAAATTGAGTTTAAAAATTACAGTTTTTAGACGTATACTCAGGGTGCTTGATGTTTTAAGAATGATCCAATTTGCACCATGAATGGTCAGGGTCACAACTGCGACAAGACCCAATAATAAAGTGAACCAATCAATCACTCCTTGATGTTCGGCCAATGGATCAAATGTTGGATTCCATAAGGCTAAAAAGAAATAATGAGGTTCTTGAGTAGATACACCATTTTCAACCATACCAAGATTAACTCCTCGAACGACATTTCCTAAAGCTGCTCCAAAAAATAGAGCGAGTAATAGACTCGCCAAACCGAACAATTTATCCCACATCAATTCCCACATCCGGTTATGAACCTGTCCTCTTAATTCTAGACTGATCGCTCTAAAGATAAGCAACCATAACACAAGCATAAGGGGTAAGTAAAAACCACTAAAAGCTGAAGCATATAAGGTTGGAAAAGCGAAAAAAAGTACCCCTCCCGATGCGATGAGCCAAACTTCATTGGCATCCCAAAATGGTCCAATGGAATTGGTTACAGCTTTTTTTTCTTCTTCTGTTTTAGCAAAGAAAAGATGAACAATTCCTGCTCCAAAATCGTAGCCATCGAGAATGACATAGATTCCGAGCATAATCATCAACACAACAAACCAAAATATTTCCATAGCTAATTATTTAAAGCAATTTGGGATTCAGGACCTTTTCTGATGATTTTTAATACCAGCATTAAAAACAATAATCCCAGTAGTATATAAAGTCCTACGAATCCTAAAAGTGTGAATAATGCATTTCCAGAAGAAACGGTAGGTGATACACCATCTACCATGCGCATCAGGTTATATACCAGCCATGGTTGCCTTCCTAATTCAGCTGTATACCAACCTGCAGTATTGGCGATATAAGGAAATGGAATCATAAACATGAGGATCCATAGTAGCCATTTCGTTTGAAATAGTCTATTCTTCCAAAGTAAAAAAGTAGCTGTTAACATGATCGCAATAAATATGGTTCCAAGACCAGCCATGATGTGGTAGCCATAGTATAATCCTGGAATATTTGTAGGGTGTATAGATTCATCAAATTCATTTAAGCCCTTAATTTCAGCATCCCAGCGTTGATAAGTAAGAAAGCTAAGGACATTTGGAACAGCAATTTTGTTATCTAATTTTTTATTTAGCATATCAGGCTGACCGATAAGAACAATTTCAGAACCTCCTTTTTCCGTTTTGAAAATGCCCTCCATGGCAGCAAAAGTGACAGGTTGATATTTGACTACATTTTTTGCAGCCATATCACCTGTGGGGAACGCAACCACAATAGAAGATATGACTCCAAAAATAACTCCAGTCTTCACGAATATTTTTCCAAATCGACTATGCTTGTTACTCAGCAAGTAAAAAGCTCCCACTGCAGCAACAAAGAATGAACTGGTGATCAGAGAGCCAGCTTGATTATGTAAATATGATGGCCAGAGCCAAGGATTATTGAATAGAGCTGTAAAGTTATTTAAAACAAACTTCCCATTTTCTACTATTTCATATCCCACAGGATATTGCATCCAGGAGTGTGTAGCGATAATAAGGAAACCACTTGCCCACGATCCTATAAATACCATCAACCCAGAGAGAAAATGGAGTTTATGACCAAGAAGCTTTTCCCCAAATAGAAACATTCCTAAAAAAGAAGATTCTAAAAAAAAGGAAAACATACCTTCCATGGCTAGTGTTTGTCCGATAATACCTCCCGTCAACTCAGAAAATTTGGCCCAATTTGTACCAAATTGAAATTCCATTGGTATTCCTGTCACCACTCCCATTGTAAAATTCAAGGCAAAGATTTTCATCCAAAATTTTGCAGCATGATTGTAGTCATCAATTTTTGTGCGTAAAAATTTCCATTTGAAGTAAACAATCATTAAAGATAATCCCATCGTCAATTGCGGAAACAGATAGTGAAAAGTGATGGTAAAAGCAAACTGTAACCGATTGTAAAGTATCATGTCTTCCATACGACATTTTTGTAGGTTGAAATATAAATTAAATATAACTGTTTTTTACTTAAAACTCCATGTTAAAATGCTCTTTTTTATGGTATAATATTAAGGGAATATTAGTTGTTAAAATGTCTCATGAGTAAGCATTATTATTGGATAATTTCAAATATTTATTTTATATTTACCTATCAGTCAGGTTAAAATTGATTTGAGTGTAAACCTAAAAAAATCTCCAGGTTATAATTAAAATACAAAATAGTAAGCATGCAGATGTCTTTGTCAACATGTGCATGTATGATAATAGTATGTTTAATAAATTATAAATAAATATGAACAAGAATTTTTTAATGATAATGAGTAGTTGTATGTTGTTCTTTGCATCTTCAACTTATGGACAAACGAAAAGACAAAGCTCTTTCATACCAATTTTTGATGGAAAAACATTTAATGGATGGAAAATCCTTGGAGGAAAAGCAAAATATACGATTGAAGATGGTGTGATTGTAGGCGAAATGGTCAAAGGAGTGCCAAATTCATTTTTGTCAACAGAAAAGGAATATGAAGACTTTATTTTAGAGTTGGAATTTAGAATTGAAGGAACAGAAACTAATTCTGGGATTCAGTTTAGAAGTAATTATGATCCACAGGGAAATAATGGTCAAGGTCTTGTTTTTGGTAAGCAGATGGATATTGATCCAAGTGAGCGAGCATGGACCGGTGGAGTATATGATGAAGGTCGGCGAAACTGGCTTTATCCGCTGGATTTGCAGGAATCTGCTCAAAAAGCTTTTAAAGCAAATCAATTTAATAAAGTACGTATAGAAGCGATCGATGATGAAGTCCGTATTTGGTTAAATGATGTTCCTACCGCTGCTGTCATAGATACACTCGATAGAAAGGGAATAATTGCATTGCAAGTGCATAGCGTACCAGATCGTTTGGTTGGTCAGAAAGTGTATTTTAAAAATATAAGAATTAAAACAGCAGGCTTGTCATTCACCAAATTGCCTCAAGATATGTTTGTTGTTAATCTCAAAAAAAACAATGTATCATCTCAAGAAAAGAAGTCTGGCATCAACTTATTGTTTAATGGTATAGATTCAAAAGGATGGCGTAGTATAGATGCAAATCATTTTCCAAAAAAAGGATGGGAAATTAAAGATGGTGAAATAACTGTTTTAAAAGCTAATGGAGGAGAGTCAACTAATGGAAGGGATATAATAACCGATAAACAATATAGCGCTTTTGATCTTTCATTTGAATTTAAACTAACTCCAGGAGCGAACAGCGGTGTGAAATATTTTGTTACGATGCAGGAGGAGACGAAAGGATCGGCGATTGGACTTGAATACCAATTGTTGGATGATGAAAAACATCCAGATGCTAAAATGGGTAAAAATGGTAATCGTACCATGGCATCTTTATATGATTTAATTCCTTCGCTGAAACATGTGCGCGCACCACGACCTATAGGTGAATGGAATAGAGGACGAATTATGGTTACACCAGACAATCAAGTCACACACTATTTGAATGGTATAAAAGTATTGACTTATAGACGAGGTTCGCCAGAATTTAAAGAGCTTGTAGCAGGGAGTAAATATAAGGATTGGCCAAATTTTGGAGAGGCTGAAAAAGGACATATTCTGTTGCAAGATCATGGTGATGAGGTTCATTTTCGAAATATTAAAATTAAGGAATTGAAATAATGAAGCAATTATCAAGAAGAAATTTTTTACGTAACACAGCTTTTATAGGGGGTGGATTATTGATGTCAAACGCAGCTCTTGGAAATGTAAAATTAGCATCGGCAAATGAAAGACTGAATTTGGCATGTGTAGGAATAGGAAATCGAGCAGCAGAAGTGATCAAAGAACTTTACAAAACAGGTTTGTGTAATGTTGTAGCATTATGTGATGTTGATTTAGAAGCTCCACATACTTTGGAAATATTAAAGATGTTTCCTAACGTACCCCGCTTTCGAGATTTTAGGCAAATGTTTGATAAAATGGGTGGACAAATTGATGCGGTATCTATAGGTACTCCTGATTTTGCACATTTTGCAATTACCATGATGGCTATAGACATGGGGATTCATGTATACGTAGAAAAACCGATGGCGAGTACATTTTGGGAAACAGAGCTTATGATGCAAAAGGCTCAAAAATTTAATAAAGTAGTTACTCAAATGGGCAATCAGGGACATTCGGAACCCAACTATTTTCAATTCAAAAGTTGGCAGGAAGCTGGTATCATCAAAGACGTGACACGCATAGATGCACATATGAATTTTGCAAGACGTTGGCATACTTGGGATGCTAATATCAAAGGTTTTCCATATCCAGAACGCATTCCCTCGACGTTGGATTGGGATATGTGGCAGATGCAAACTTTAGGTCATGATTATAATAAAGACTTTGTTAACGGACAGTGGCGTTGTTGGTTTGATTTTGGGATGGGAGCTTTGGGAGATTGGGGAGCACATATCTTGGACACAGCACATGAATTTTTACAATTAGGTTTACCTCATCGTGTAGAAGCAGTGAAACTTTTGGAGCATAATTCTTATTTCTTTCCGAAATCATCCACGTTGAAATTCAAATTTTCCAAAAGAAAGCATATGCCAGCTCTTGATATCAATTGGTATGATGGATTGGACAATTTACCAGAAATACCATCAGGTTATGGAGGTTCTAGCTTGGATCCAAATATACCAGCTCCTAGTACGGGTAAAGTAGAAACTGTGAAGTTGAACCCTGGGAAAATTATATATACTAAAGATTTGATATTCAAAGGAGGTTCGCATGCAAGTATCTTAGAGATTATTCCAGAAGAGAGGGCTCGTGAGGTAGCAAAACTTCTTCCAGAAATACCGAAATCACCCTCTAATCATTTTGCAAATTTCTTGAACGCCTGTAAAGGGCTAGAAAAAACACGCTCAAGTTTTGAAGTAGCAGGTCCATTGAGCCAAGTGTTTTGCTTAGGCGTCATTGCACAAAGATTGAATGCTAAGTTTGATTTCGATGCAGTTAAAAAAGAAATTCCTAATGATCGTTTTGCCAATGCTTTGCTCTATGGTCCTCCACCAGCAAAAGGATGGGAGCAATTTTATCGAGTATAAAATAAATTAGACCATCTAGAACAGCAAGTAGTTGCAGGATGGTCTAATTTTCTTTCTTTCTTTCTTTCTTTCTTTCTTTCTTTCTTTCCTTATTTCTTCTTAAAATGGTTTTACTTCAGGACTATTGAGGATTGATTGACAAATAAAATTACTTATATTCTTATCTATATTTAGGATCTCGTCATGCTTTTATACATAGGGCAAAAAGTATTAAATGATTTTATGTATTGCTGAATAATAACTTATGTCTAAATTCATTTGAGAAATGATTATGATATGTTGAGATTAAAATTTATAATTTAATTAAGCAACTATGTTGCATTTGAATATTGTTTTATTATATTTGCAACATAGTTGCAAATGCTATAACATTTAATGGTTGAATTATTAAACTGAAATCAAAATCAAATCATGAAAATTAAATTTATCAAAAGTACTACTGTATTCGTGTTAACATCCTTAGGTCTTTTAGTTGGTATTGTATCGTGTAAAAAAGACGATGATACTCCAATAGTAGGTAAGGAAGTGAGAGCATCCTTACAATTTACTGAGCTTGAAGGAACTAAAGGAGCCGCTCACGGAGACCATTTCCATGGTGTAGCTACTGCAAAAGAAGGCGCTGTGATCAAAATAAATTTTGATGCTTCAGGTCAATCACTAGCGAGTAGTGCTATTAATCTAAATACTGAGATTGCCTATAAGGTCGACTTAAAAGTTTACGATGAAAATGGAGGCGAAATCCAAGATACTTATGTCAAGAATCTCACTACAGCAAATGAATATAAAGCTTTCCTAATCGGCGATAAATTGATCGCAAATGCAAATTCAGAAACGAATGGTGGAGCGATTTTTCAACCACGTGATACAATTTATGCAGACGGAACAAAGGTTAATGGTAAATATGAAATGACAGGCTTGATGGCTTTCTTTACATTAGGAAATGAAAATAAAGGAAATACGAAGAAATTATCGTACATCTTACGCAAAATAGAACCGGATGTTAAAGCAAAGATTGAACGTGTAGATCTACTTGATCAGGCATATGCCACTAAATTCCAAGGCAAAAATATCTTAGAATTGACATTTGATATCAAATAAGTACCTAATGACTTTAAATTGAAAAGGAAATTAGAGAAATAGGCTATCCATTTTGGATAGGCAAGTACACGTATAGGAAAGGAGTTATCTATTTTTTTGGACAGCTCCTTTCTTATTGATGTTTTATTGAATAGTAATGGTTAGCCATATCATAGCGTATTAAAAAATTATAGTTTATAATTTAATTAGTTATAAGAGTTATTCTTCTGGTTTTTCTGGCGCAATCGTTAACGAGTTCTCATTAAAAGTAAATATCACATTCTTTCCTTGAAGTGAGGCTAGATAAACTCCCTCTTTCACTTAGGTCACATTTTTATCAAGTGTACAAGTTGGTTTTTTCTTGTCAGCACGCGATCTGACTTGTATCGTGATACTGCTGTCCTGTTCGCTTTTAATAGTAATACCAACCCAGTCAAATCCCTCCGCTCTTTGATCATATTCAGAAGTCACATAACTGCCATCTACGATTAATGTACCTGCAGTTTAAGCCGCTGTGGCTTGGATTTTGGAATTTGGTTGGTTACAACTGTTAAGTGTCAAAAGAAAAAATCCACACACAACGATGCTTTTTAGAATATACATTTAAAGTGATTTTATTGCTCCTAGTAATATAGCAAAAGACCTATCAGAAATAAAAATGTATTGGCTAAAAGTAGAATATCTTCATAGTAGGATTTCTTTTTAATAGTTGAGGTAATATAGTGTCAAATCAGGTTAGTATTGTTGCAGTAAGTTGTTTTATATCCCATTCACTTTATGATCAAGTCAATGCTTATTTTTAAGCATAAATCTGTACAGATCGTATTCGTATCGTTGTGTATTGTTTTTTAATAGTCAGATTGCAGAGTGAATTCTCCAAAAAATCCAGATCCAAAATTGTTTATTAATCAGGGACAGGTATATTATATGCCATTCGAGACAACAGTAGTTTTGGGACAGCAGTTTTTGGGAAAAGATCGTTTTATTATGCAGATGATCATACGTCGCGCCCTGTTGCTGAGCTCGCTGATCTTTATAACAAAGCAACGGCTCAAGATCATATTTTGATATTAAACGTAGGAGCTAATCGTGCAGGTCGGATAAAAGATTCGGATGTAGAAGTGCTAAAACAATTAAAAGTAAATCTGGGTTTATAATCAATCTATTAATTTTTGTTATACACCCAATTTTCAATTTGATCGAGATGGTTTTTAAATTTAGCAGATTATAGGCTTTTATCTAAGATAATATTAATTTATTACGATATTCACGAGGCGTTGAGCCTTTAATTTTTTTAAAAAACTTGTTAAAATTAGAGAGACTATTAAATCCGCAGTCATAAGCTAAATTGCTCACCCGATACTCTTCCTGATTAAGTAATTTACAGGCATGACCGATGCGAACTTCATTCACAAATTCAACAAATGTTTTTTGTGTTCTGTTTTTGAAATATCGGCAAAAAGATTGTTTATTCATATGGATCATATCTGCTACATCTTCTAATAGTATTTCTTTAGAAAAATTATTGAAAATATACTTTAAAATGATATCCATCCGATCGTTATCTTTTAAGTGATAGGTGTTGGTGTAACCCGCACCGGTAAGTAAATCATAATCTTTAGTTTGACTCAATACGTGAAGTATTTTTGTGAGCAATGTCAATCTCTGCAATACGTTTGCTTCCTCCGCTAATTCCATTAAAAGATTTTTGATTTGTAGTTTTGCTTCCCCCTTAAATCGCATACAGCGTTTACTGAGTTGAAAAAAATCAGCAAGTGTCTTGACATTTCCAAACTGTGAAAAGATATCGAGTATTTTATCGGGATGAAAAAAAAGTGTGATTGACTTGGCCTTATTTTCAGGATTAGAAGAGATGAAATATTCCCTACTGTTGTGCCAGACATGTGGAATATTAGAACCCACTAAAATAAGATCATCATGACCAAAACTCTCGACACTGTCTCCGATCATTCTAGTGCCTACACTCTCGACGACATAGTTTATCTGACATTCTTCATGAAAATGAAATAAGGTAGAAAAATAAGGTGAGGTGACAATTTTTGTATCAAATACATCATTTTCTTTACCCTCTAATATTTTAGCAGGAATCGGTTTCATAATTTGATATCACTTAAATATTTAAAAGCAATGTTCTATTGCCTGAATATTAACGTGAAATTTTTCATTATGCTAATATAACGCATATAATGGTGAATTGCCAATTGGTTTTTAATTTTTTTAGCAGCTACCTTAGTATTTATATACACGAGCTATATATCCTTAATGATAAAAATATCAAATTAATGAAATCAATTATAAAAAGTAAGCGTTACTCAACATGGGCAATTGGAAAAATTAGTCTTTTGTTATATGTGTTGCCCATACTTTCGACTGCCGTTTACGCACAAGATAAGCGTGATCTGTATCCCTTACAGTCTGATTTTGTTGATCTACGATTTGGTGTGATGCTGCATTTTAATATGGGGACATTTACCGATGAAGAATGGGCATCTCCAGATCATGATCCGCAAAAATTTAATCCTACCCAACTTGACTGCCATCAATGGGCTGATGCATGTCTTGCAGCAGGAATGAAATATGCGATTCTGACAACAAAACATCACGATGGCTTTTGTTTATGGGATTCGAAATATACGGATTACGATGTAGCCAGTAGTCCCTATAAAAAAGATATTGTTAGAGAATATGTAGATGCATTTCGTAGTCGTGGTATTAAGCCCTGTTTGTATTTTTCCATTTGGGATCGGCATAATGGTGTAGAAAATGGAGGATTGGAAGAAGAAGAATTTGTCATCAACCAACTTACGGAATTATTAACAAACTATGGAGAGATTCCACAAATTATCTTTGATGGTTGGAATTGGAAAATGGGTCACAGTAGAATCTCTTATCAGCGTATCTATGACCATATAAAAAAATTGCAACCCAACTGCCTAGTATCAGAACACAATGGAAATAGCAATTTTCAGACGGATCTTATCTATTATGAAGGCCCCAAAGGAGTCTTTCCTCCGGGAAATAATATCTTTGCTTCACAGATGGCTCTAACGATGACAAATGGTTGGTTTTGGCATACAGACTCACCTAAGAATGTGAAAAGTCTTGACTATACCCTTGACAAGTTACAGCGTCTCGAGCCATTGTATTGCAATTTTATGCTCAATGTAGCACCTAATCGCAACGGTCTTTTTGATAAAGAGGTGGTTGATCGCTTGGCTGAAATAGGAAAAAGATGGAAACCCAATATGAGTCGATTACCACTGCCAACTCAGCCTAAGACGATCAATAACTATATATTGCCAGCAGGGATCATCGCTTCTGCAGGTAAAGCAGTGACTCAACCGTCACCACCAGCCAGTGAAGGATCGCCTATTGCCGCATTACTGACACAGACTAATGCTGACGTTATGATTGATGGATGCAGCGATGAAATACCAGACAATGGTGGATTTTCTGCATTCCAGACCTATTGGAAATTTGAGCCAAATCCATCTCGTTATCTTATTCTTGATCTTGGAATCTCCAAAGATATCAGTAAGCTTTATTATCTCCCTGCACGATGGTTAGGGTATAATGGAGTGGTGACTAAATATCGTATTCTAACAAGCATAGATGGTAAAAATTATAAAAAGATCAATGAAGGAAAGTGGGAAAAAAACACCAATCTAAAGATTTTAGATTTTCTTTCAGTGAAAGCACGCTATGTGAAATTTGAAATTTTGGAATCTATTGATGAAGCTATTATAAGCGAAATAGGAGTTGGAAATTGATCTTAAGATCAATGATTGATCATCAATTTTTAGTTTAATGTATGATTTTTATAAAAGAAAAAATGAAAGCAATTATATTACAAGAGCCTGGCAAGTTTCAATATATGGAAAAGGAAAATCCGACAGAATTGAAACCCGATGAAGTCCTATTGAAAATTAATAAAGTATCCATTTGCGGTACAGATTTGCACGCGTTTAATGGTAAACAACCGTTTTTTACGTATCCCCGAATTTTGGGACACGAAGTGTCTGCTGAAATCGTAGCTACTGGAGATGAAGTTAACCAATTTACTGTAGGAGATAAGTGTACTGTGGAGCCCTACCGTAATCTTGTGAATGATCAGGCGGTCTATAGAGGTAAAACTAATTGTGGCATTACGCTAACGGTTCTGGGAGTGCATGAGGATGGAGCTATGCAAGAATATATCACGTATAAAGCAAGTAATGTACACCTCGCCAATGGGCTTGAAGATGATCAAATTTCTCTAATTGAACCGTTTGCTGTTGCAGCACATGCAGTCGATCGAGCTAATATTATAGACGGTGATACTATTTTAGTAATCGGTGCCGGACCCATTGGCTTAGGTATTATTGCTATTGCGCGCTTATTGGGGGTCAAAGTCGCTGTTTTAGATCTTTCAAAATTTAGATTAGATTTTGTGAAAAATAAATTTCCTGATGTGGCAACCATAGTCTTGTCTGATGATTTGGAAAAAGATATCAAAACATCTTTCAATGGCGAACTTCCCACTGTAATATTCGATGCTACGGGAAATAAAAACTCGATGGAAAATTCATTTAATCTCATTGCCCATGGTGGTACAATCATTTTTGTCGGACTTTTTGTTGGACATGTTACATTTGATGATCCTAATTTCCACAGAAAAGAAATTACTTTAAAAGCCAGCCGTTCTGCTCGTGCAGTTGATTTTAAAAAAGTGATTCAACTGATGAAAGCAGGACTTATCAACACGAACGGATTTATTACCCATCGTATCCCATTTGATCATCTTATTGATAAATTTGATCATCTATACAATCCCGAAGAAAATCTTATTAAAGCTGTTATCGATTTTTAAAATATAAAAAGTGTCGATTTTTATGAATTTCTAGAGTCAAAGAATCATGTATTCAGAATCAAAAAATCTATGTTAACCAAAAATTAATAAAATTATGAATAAATCCATCCTATGGACAGCTATGTTAGGGCTTGTCTCTGTATATAGTCATGCGCAAGTGAATAATAAGAAAATACCTGTTAAAAGCACCTATGAAGTTAAGAGTACAGATCGTCCGGAAGATATCATATGGAAAGCCGTACATGTTGTGCCTACAGCAAATCAATATCAGGCTCTCAAAAATGAATTTATAGCTTTTATCCATTTTGGCCCTAATACATTTACGAAAATGGAATGGGGAAATGGTATGGAGGATCCTCAAGTTTTTGATCTTAAAACTTTGGATACCGATCAATGGTGTGAGGCTATGAAAGCTGCAGGAATGAAAAAAGTGATTATTACAGTGAAGCATCACGATGGTTTTGTGCTTTGGCAGAGTAGATATACAAAACATGGAATTATGTCTTCAGGATTTAGAGGTGGTCAAGGAGATGTACTGAAAGACTTAACCGCTTCTTGTCAGAAATATGGATTAAAACTGGGAATTTACTTGTCCCCTGCAGATCTTTTTCAGATTGAAAGTCCCGACGGACTTTATGGTAATTTAAGCGAGTATACGCAACGTACCATCCCTCGTGAAGTAGCTGGAAGACCATTTAAAAATAAAACGAAGTTTAATTTTAAAGTGGACGATTATAATGAATATTTCTTAAATCAGCTATTTGAATTACTGACGGAGTATGGTCCGGTACATGAAGTTTGGTTTGATGGTGCACATCCAAAGAGAAAAGGAGGCCAAACATATAATTATAATGCCTGGCGCGAGTTAATTAAAAAATTAGCTCCAGAAGCGGTTGTATTCGGAAAAGAAGGCATTAGATGGTGTGGAAATGAATCCGGAAACACTAGAAGTACCGAGTGGAATGTAATTCCTTATCAAGAAGATCCAGCAATACTTCAAAATTTCAGTGATTTGATGGATGAGGATTTGGCAAGCAGAGAAAAGCTTTTTAAAGGAAAATTTCTTCATTATCAACCCGCAGAAACCAATACTTCCATTCGAGAAGGATGGTTTTATAGAGATGATATACATCAGAAAGTGAGGAGTACAGACGATGTTTTTGACATTTATGAACGATCGGTTGGCGGTAATTCTATATTTCTTTTGAATATTCCACCCAATAGGGAAGGAAAGTTTTCACCTGAAGATGTAAAAGTTTTACATGAAGTAGGAAGTCGTATTAAAGAAACATATGGTCGTCATCTTTTGCGAGGAGCAAAAGGAAGTAAAGAAACATTAGATGGCAATCTGGAGTCCTTTACTGTACTATCCGATAAAAGTCCGGAATTGATTTATACAACTCCAAAAGCTATAAAAATAAATCGTTTTGTGATTCAAGAAGCAGTAAGTACGCATGGAGAGCGTATAGAAAAGCATGCTTTAGATGCCTGGATTGGTGGAAAATGGAAGGAGATCGCTCAGGCGACTAATGTAGGATACAAACGTATTCTTCGTTTTCCAGAAATAACAGCAGATAAATTCCGCATTCGAGTACTGGCTAGTCGGGCAACTCCCATAATCAGTGAGGTGTCGGCGCATTATGCTCCGGGAAGACCTCCACAACTGGTATTTAATCGCAGTATAGATGGTATGGTTACTATTGATCCTATGAAAAGTGAATTTGGATGGAATCCTCACGGAGAGGATATTCTTAAAAATCTAAATACCAATTATCAAATACATTACACATTAGATGGTAGTCAGCCTACCGAACAGTCACCGGTATATAAACAACAGATCTATGTAAAAGGCGGTCAAATAAAAGCTGTAGCCATCAGTGCAGATAAACGAATAGGAGCAGTTGCTGAAGAAACAATTGGTATTGCGAAAAAACTAGGAAAAATTTTAGATTTTACTAGCGAAGAGCCTAAGCATAGTGCAAAGATGGCTTTCGATGCAGATCCGAAAACGTATTGGCAGTCTAATAACGATGGTGCCACTCAGCATATTTCAATAGATCTTGGACAGCAGTACAATTTAACAGCATTTAGTTATACGCCACAAAAAGAGCATGGAAGTGGTATGATGGCTAAGGGTATTTTAAAAATCAGTAATGATGGAAAAAATTGGAATGAGGTCGAGCGATTTGAATTCGGAAATCTAATTAATGACCCTACAAAACGAACGCATCGATTTTCTAAAAACATTCAAGCGAGGTACATTCAGGTTGAATCCACTGAAATAACGGGTGGAGGAAAACTGCTTACTATTGCTGAACTGGATTTTATTGAGCAATAGCTTTGAGTTCGGTTCTTAATTTTTTTTAAAATCAATAAATAACAATTCTCGAGCTGTTATTTATTGGTTTTTTAAATTTGATCTGTCTGTATAATTTAAGATGTAGATGTGATATCTGGACTGAATTACCTTGATTTAAAACTCGCAAACCTAGTTTGGTCATTAATGAATGTAGTTGCTGTAAATTTCAAATTTTGAAAGATTAGCTATCTTTATAGTGAATGATTAAGTTTTTTATGTCGACTTCTTTAAGGTGTTCAACAGGGCTTTTATTCATTATTGGTTTAATTTAAAAATCGGAGAAGCCAAGCCCTCCGATTTTTAAAAATGATTTCTTTTCATTATCATTTACAACCTAATAGAGATTGTTATAACTGTTTGATAATATCAATATACGCTTTAGGTTCTTTAATAAATAGGTCATGTGGATAAGCCATTAATTCATTTTCTTTGTGCGTGCCGTAAAGAGAACCTACTGAATAAAGTACATTTGCATGGTGTGCAGATTGTAGATCAGAAGGGGTATCTCCTAAGTTAATTACAGATTTGCTGTCTGAAATATTAAACTTTTGCATCGCCAATTTGATCATATCTGGAGCTGGTCTGCCATACATCACATCGCTGCTGGATATGGAACAGTTAATGCAATTAGATTCTGTATTGTCTATACAAAGATAATTCTTGTCTAAGTCTTTATCCCAGCCTAGTTTTTGTAGAATGATGCCCGTTACTTTACGGTAGAAACCTGTTGTCAAAGCTATTTTAATATCCTGCTTTCTACAGAACTCGAATACGTCCAGTACGCCATCGTATGGCTTAGCTCCAACAGACTCATAATGATTTTCTAAGGTATGACAGAATAGTTGATAAGACTTATTTACTTGATCACGGTAGGAGGGATGATCAATATCAATTTCCTCTTTCCAGATCGTTTCAAATACTAAGATCTTTGACCAGCCCATCATACTATTTATTTTTTCCGGAGATACGTCTATGTTTGTTGCTTTAATGGCATCAAAGAAACATTTTTCTACTTCATTGTGGTCTTGAACTGTTGTTCCCGCGATGTCAAATACGGCTAATTTTACCTTACTCATGTTTATTAATAGATGTTTGCGGTTTTAAAAAGATATAATGATTGCGCAAGAAGCATAAAACCACAAAATGTATGAAGATAATTGCCACAACGTGTAGCATAATTTATTTTAACCAGTATTTCGCCATCTTCAAGAGTGAGTATCTTACTTGATACTGCCCGAAGTAGTTGATGAGGTTTTTCAAAAACAAAAAAATTTCCTTGTATAGCCATGATAGTATGGTAAATATAACTTAAAAAGTTTTACAATACTAAACATTGTTTATAAATACTACATTTAATATATATTAAGTTTATATTAAATAGTTGATTTTTGCCTTTATGTTATCGGCCCTAATAGATTGGAAAAAGGGATTTTTATAATGCAGCCATCCAATGCATACTCCTATATCGTATAAATATGATTTCAATAAGATAAATATGATTTTAAATCAGAAATACTTTTTATCCTTTGATCATGAGCATCTTTATTTCGCATCATCAAAGCGTATGCATTATTAAAACCGATCGGTTTTAACCATTTTACACCATATTTATCTTTAAATTCTTGTTGAACATAATCATATGTTTTTTCCGGGTTTTGGGTCACCTCTTTCATATTTTCTTGTGTCGTATTTAAGAGGACCAATAGTCCAGTACCGGTATACTCCGGATAGAGATCGATTGCATCATTCATGAGCGCATCAAAGCAAATTTTAGTACCCCCTAATCCTGTTTTTGTTTCCACGGCATAGGAGGTATGTCCTTCAATTAGCATTTTGTATAATGCCGCAAGAATATACTGTTCTCCAAAAATTTTAGAACCAATTCTTATCTTTCCTGCATTACGTTGGCCGGCACCTTTATATAGATGTATGGACTTTAAAAAGTCTTGTGCTACTTTTTCCGGTGTTTGCTGTAGAAAATCAGTTTTATAATTCATTTCTGTCATCAAGGAATCATTGATCTTACCCGCTAATAGATCAATAACAGGTTCTAAATCTGGATATTTTAGTAATGTTTTTGATTTAATGATTGGTGCAGCATAGTAAGGTGGAAATATTTTTTTATCATCTTCTAATACGTTAAGGTCAAATGCCTTTATTCGTCCGTCTGTCGAATAGCCGCTAATCACATCCAATTTACCTTCATGGATAGCTTTGTACATAATCGCATCACTGATAATTTTTGGATTCATGTACAAGCCATATACCGCACGTAAGCCGAGATCACCATCTTGTCTACCCATAAACTCTGGAGTAAAACCTGCTTTTAATTTGTTTGATGTAGGGGAGGGCCAAAAATAAGATGCAAGAGCAATTATGGTTATCAATGAGCTGATTACACGCCATCGATTTAAATTTCTAAATTTTAAACGTTGCAAAAAAGCGATAGTCTGATCCAAAAAAATGGCTAGAAATGCTGCCGGAATTGCGCCCGCTAATATCATATTACTATTGTTGAGTGATATACCTCCGAAGATAAATTCACCCAGCCCACCAGCGCCAACAAATGAAGCCAAAGTTGCAACTCCTACATTGATCACCGTAGCGGTTCTGATTCCAGCAAGTATGACGGGCATTGCCAAGGGGAATTGTACTTTAAATAATAATTGGCGCGAATTCATACCCATCGCTTTTCCTGCTTCCATCACATTGGTACTAACTCCAGTAATGCCTGTATACGTGTTTCGAATAATTGGCAACAGCGCATAAATCAATAATGCTACAATTGCAGGAATTGCTCCTATACCAAAAAAAGGAATCATAAAACCGAGCAATGCAATACTCGGTACTGTTTGTAAAATGCCTGCTATACCCAATATAAAATGGGCTAGTTTTTTCTTTCTTGATATCAATATACCGAGTGGAATACCCACAATAATAGCAAGCAAGAGCGATGAAAAGGTCAATCCCAGATGCTGTATGACCTGCATGAACAGTTTTTCATGTTGCTCGACAACAAAGGTCCAAAAGTTTTGTTTCATCATGCTATTTGCATTTTTCTGTAAGCAGCAAATGCTTTTGAAAGTTTTTCATAACGATCAAAGTCATGCTTATCTGTACTCAAATGTTGTAAAGCCGACCATACCGTTGATTGTGCTGAAAGGCTTGATTGTATGATATCCTGAATATGGAACATCTTCTCGAGATCTGCTAGGGTTGTTACTTTATGTTCTAACAATAATCTATTGCTAGCAAAAAAATCACTTACAAAATTATTTTTAGGATGATAGATCATTTCTTTTGGAGTCCCAATTTGAAGGATTTTTCCCTTGTCCATTAAAGCGATTCGATGACCAAGTTCAAAAGCCTCCTGCACATCGTGAGTCACTAAAATAGTCGTTTTATTTTTTAATTCATCCAGCGATTTAAACGCGGTATGAATTTCGGATTTAGTAATATTGTCCAGTGCACCAAATGGCTCATCCATTAAAAGGACAGGTGTATTGGCAATTAAGGCTCTGATGATCCCTACCCGTTGTTGTTGTCCACCACTTAATTCATGTGGATATCGGATTAACATATCCGTAGAAAGATGCAATTTATGCATCAATTCATATGTACGGTTTTGAATATGTTTTTTATCCCATTTCAATAGCTTTGGAACTGTGGCGATATTTTCTTGAATGGTATAATGTGGAAACAACCCCGTATTTTGCATGATAAATCCTATTCCCATCCTGAGATCTTCCATTTTTTTATCCCGTATATTTTGACCATTGATCGAGATATGACCCGTATCCGTTTCGATGAGCCGATTGATCATTTTGAGCGTCGTTGTTTTACCGCATCCGCTAGTTCCTAAAAGAATCAAGATTTCTTGGTCAAAAGCTTCAAAGGATATTCCATCGACAACAGATCGTCCTTCATAATGCTTTGAAATAGACTCTACTTTAATCATAAGCTATAACTCATTTTGCAAGTCTTATACCAGTAAATTGCCATTGATGATGAGCGTGAAAGAAATTTCGATATGTCTTTCTACTATGTCCTTGGGAGGTAGCTTCTGAGGCCCCTCTTAAAACCATTTGGTTGACCATAAATTTGCCATTGTATTCACCTACTGCACCTGCTTCCTTTTTGAATCCAGGATAGGGAAGATAAGCACTTCCGGTCCATTCCCAGCGTTCGCCCCAGTTTAGCAGATCAGCGGAGATTTCCCATTCCGCTTCTGTCGGCAAACGCATTCCTTTCCAATTCGCATAAGCAGTAGCTTCATAAAAGTTCACATGGTTGACAGGAGCATTCAGATCCAGTTCTTGTAAACCAGCAAGTGTATAATGCATCCATTGATGATCAATTTGATGCCAATATAAAGGTGATCTTCGCTGAGAGGTTTTTACCCAATCCCAACCCTCGGCATGCCAATGATTAAATTCAAGATAACCACCAGCTTCCATAAATTCTAGATATTCGCGATTACTAACCAAGCGATTCGCAATTTCAAAATCTCCAAGATATACACGATGCCGCCCAAGTTCATTGTCAAAGCAAAAACCTGTACCTTCAAATCCGATTTCGTATATACCTTCACGGAAGTTTATCATTTCCATAGCCTTCAATTCAGCTGTGGGAGAAATGCTATCTTGCAAATAAGGAGGGAAAAGTGGATTATGACCTAAGATATATTTAATATCGGTGATGAGCAATTCCTGATGTTGTTGCTCATGATTGAGTCCCAGTTCTAATAAAATAGCAATAGGTTCTGATAGATGAAATTTTTGATCAAAAAATAGCTGCATCTGTTCATCAACATATGCTCTATATTGATAAATATCGGCTACCGAAGGACGGCTCAAATTTCCACGATCTGTTCTGATCACACGCGCACCTACAGTCTCATAATAACTATTGAAAACATAATTATACTGTGGATCGAAAGTTTGGTATCCGGTGAAGTATGGAATTAATAAAAAAGTTTCAAAAAACCATGTAGTATGACCAAGATGCCATTTTGGAGGACTTACATCGGCAATGGGTTGTACCACATAGTCTTCGATAGCTAAAGGAGCGCAAATATGGACAGAATGATTTCTGATCGTCCTATATTTTTCTTCTAAATCGATGATGTGCTTGCTTACTGTATCTGCTGTTTTCATGTTACAATTTTTTATTTGACTTGCCAAATGACATCTACAAACCAATGTTTTGAATCGTACAGTTCCTTTACAGGATTAAAACCTGCTTGATGAGCAAGCTGTCGAATATCGTTATCGGAGAATTTCTGAGATATTTCCATATAGATCGGTTCATTTTCTACGAAGGAAATGTGCTGATTATCTATGATTACTTGTTGTGCCGCAAGACTGATGAGATAACTTCGACAGGCACCGCTGAGCGGATCATAGGTTTGATAATGCTCGAATAGATTCAGATCAAAATTAGCTTCCAGTTCCCTATTGATGCGTGCAAGAAGATTTAAGTTAAATTTTGCCGTAATGCCGCTAGGGTCATCGTAAGCATTTAATATGGTTTGAGGGTGTTTCTTTAAATCAAAACCAATGACCAGGTAATCGCCTACGTTAAGTTTTTGCCGCAATGAGGCACAAAACTGTGCGGCTTCTTCCAGTTCCATATTACCAATATTGCTTCCTAAAAACAAAACCACTTTGCGTCTTGAAGATAATGCCATAGCTTGATCGATCATCTCAAAATATTCACCTTTAAGACAAGTGATTTCAAGATTTGGTATGGATTTATTGAGATTTGTTTTTAAAAGAGACAGAATATTTCCTGATATATCGATAGGCATGTAACTGAAATTGACATCTTGATCAATCAGATGTCTCAGTAAGTAAGAAGATTTCATAGCATCACCAGCACCTAATTCAATCAGATCAAAAGGCTCCTCATCAGCTTTTATAAAATGAGCAATATCTGCCGTTTTATTTTTGAATATATCGAGTTCGCAATTGGTCAAATAATAGGTTTGCATAGCCATAATTTGTTGAAATAGATTATCGCCAATGCTATCGTAGAAGTATTTGGAAGATAATTTCTTCGGAGTGTTGCCTAAATCTTCTAATACTTCCTGACGAAATTTCTGAATAGTTTGACTAATATTATCTTGTTGGTGTTCGCTTTGCAGACCAAATTTCATTATGTCGTAATTTTTAATTTGTTATCGATGAAAAGTTCGACGGTTTCTATCGTTCTACTGTTATAACATATGAAAACTATGACTTGTTTGCAATATCGGATATTGTTAAAAAAGTAAAGCCATTTTTTCAAGGGCTTTATACGACTTAATTTGAACTATTATAATTTTAGGAAAGATAATCAGTCGGTTTTTATGATATTTTTATTTGGCTTTTGCTATCTTTTTTTTCTTTTTCTTCATTTTATTGATCCAAATAATAGTACCGGTAATCGGTAGCGAGGCACAGATCAAACCCACGATAAATGTTAGGATTTTGGTTAACATTCCGCCATAACTTCCTACATGAAGATCATAATTCATTGCACCAATTTTATCACCGATCGGAGCATTTTGAGATTGTTTCAGTTTTTCAATTTGACCGCTTGTTTGATTAAAATAATACCAAATGAATTCTCCAGTACGCTCCTCTGAAAACCGTACTTGTATATCCTGAGATTCGGCAATTGATTTGCGTAAGCGGATTGACATCATCTCTGCTTGAGGATGTTTGGATAAGGTGTAATGCAGGGCATTATCTATAGTTTTTGATTGATTTTGAGGTACATAATCAAAGTTGTTTTGTGGTGGTAGTTTTTTTGTATCCCCCAGATGATTGAAAGCATTCACATAAAATTCTTTAAAAGCAGGGAAAGTAAAAGCAATACCTGTTGTTGCAATTAGAAGAGCAAAGATTAAACTATAAAGTCCCAAAATCTGATGCAAATCATAATTTAATCGCTTCCATTTCACGTTGAAATCAAACCAAATCTGTCTTTTTATTTTTTTTAAACTCCATTTTTTAGGCCACCATAAAACAATGCCTGATAGTAGAATAATAATAAATATAATAATAGAAATTCCTACGACCCAATGACCGATCTTTTTCCCCAACAGGAGGTTCATATGTAACTGCAATATCACTTGGAAAAATTCAGTTTTGGAATTTTCCACTACTTGTACCTGACCCGAATAAGGATTTATAAATACCCGCTTATGATAAGTGAAATATTGATGATGACCAATACCCTGTTCATTCGTTTTTACAGCACGAAAAACCCATGTTCTGTTTGGAGAAAGATAAAGATCTGCACGGCTGATATTTTCACCTTCAGGTAAAGCTTTTTGAGCAATGTCTATCAGTTGGGTAAGGGGTAGGAGCTTACTATGATCGGATTGCGGTTCATGCGTATAATATTTTTGCGGATAGATGATTAATTTAAGCTCGTCATAGAATACATAAAAACAGCCAGATAAGCTTACAATGAAAACGACCAGACCTGTAAACAAGCCTAGCCATTTGTGTAACCATAGTATACCTTTTTTAATCATTCTTAAAACTGGTAATAAAGATTCACCGAAGTCACAGTACCGCTTCCTTTCACATACTCTGCATCTAAAGCACGATATTGACTCACTGTCGGGTAGTAAGATGTGTTGAATAAATTTTCTATTCCTAAACCTATTCTCCAGTTTTTATTAAATTTATAGTTCCCCGATAAATTGAAAAGATCTACATGACTGATAGGTCCTTCACTATTGTTGTATTTTCCTTTATCATTAAGCGCAAATCGATCCCTAGACCCTGTATGTATCCAAAACAATTGTACGTTTAATTGTTGGTTGGGTTTATAGTTAATAAATCCTGTTGCTTTTGGTGGTGCAATGCGGGAGCCATTCAGATAAATTTTAGTGCCATCATCCATTTTTGCTTTTCCTTCCACATAAGCATAACTACCACCTAAACTTAACTGTTGACTAAGCTGAGCATCTAGTGCGATTTCATAACCTTTTACCTCTTCAGGCTCGCGTTGTGGCATGAGAAATCCACCGACATCAACTAAGTTTACACCTAAATCCGAAGTACTGATATAATAAGAAGCTGATACATTGAATATGCTGAAACGACTAGAAAAACCCGCTTCATAATTATTGGTAATGATAGGATCTGTTTCTAGATTTCCGATCGTGTTTTCTGTAGCTCTGCGTAAGATACGGCCCAATTCATTGATGGCAAAGGCTTGTGAAAAACTCACAAAGGGATTGAAATAATCGTATTTTGTATACCGTAAACCGGCATTGAACATCGTCGCCTTATAAGGAATATTTCCACCACTCACCATAATGCTACCTTCGCCATTAGCACCTGTAGCGATCGTATTGAAATCATGGATCTTAACAGTCGCATTTTCATAGCGAACGCCTCCTTTGAAGATTAGATTTTCAACTAGATCTGCTTTTAACTGTACATATGGTGCAAAGTTAACCATATTCATTTTAGGAATGTATACACGGCCATCTGTCAAATCTTGATAGGTGACATCTTTTAATAAATCCAAACCATAGGTTATTTCGGTCGGGATAGTAAAAAGTTGAAATGGTGTATTTAAATTGACTCTTAATCCTTTTTTATCCGAGTTGATCATCGTTTGGCCAGGACCATACCAAGCCGTTCCGCTAACAACGTATCTATTCATGGATCTAAATGAATTCAAATAAGCTGTTACATCTAATTGCGTGGATTGAAAGAGATTATTTTTGGAGTAGCTCAGCATGGCATTGTGATTGTAAGGCGTACCAGCAGGTTTACCTGGTTCTTCGCCCACGACCCCGATGGTAGGCGATTGACCGTACACACCATTTTTACTGATATATTGAGCTCTTTGTGTGCTCCCGTAATAGTTATAGAATCCGGTCAAGGTACTGCTTGAGTCAATTTTATAACCAATTTTCGCAAATCCATTATATTGATAAGAGTTCGATAGACCATCTGTTTGTCCGAGCGGGAGACCATCGGAATCCCTTTGTAAACCAGTGTAATCTACAGATCCGGATACGGTGTAGCTCCACCTTTTCACTTGACCTAATAATTGTTGCGAAAATCTATACCCGATCGTTTCTTTTGGATCAAATGGATTGATTGATGTCCCCAATTGGGTTTGCCCGCCTATCTTTTTACCATCGCTGTTTTTTTTCGTGATATAATTGATGATACCTCCACCTGAACCATTACCATAAATGGAAGTAGCACCTTTTATCACTTCGATACGTTCAATTACACTGGGGTCGATAGTTCGTAGGTCACGTGCTCCATTCATAAGCGGTGTTGATTGTGGGATTCCATCAATTAATATGAGCACAGCACGTCCACGTAGTGTTTGTCCCGAATTGGTTGCTTTATTGGTAGAGGTGCCCAGCCCAGGAATCGCATTTCCTAATACCGAGGCCAAGTTATTGGTAATATTAGTCTGCGCTTGAATATCTTGTTGGTTCAGAATCGTAATAGAGGAGGGGATAGTCGAAATGCTTTCTGGTTTTCGACCTGCTGTCACCACGATCTCATCAAGTACATGCGTGCTTGCCACTAAAATAATGTTTAAAGCATCATGAAGCATCTGGTTTGATATTTTGAGCGTTTGCTCACGAAAACCCACAGCAGAAACCGATAGTTTTTGATTCACAATTTTTTCATTCGTTGTCCTTAGCAAACCACTTGTATCCGTACTTCCTAGAAACTGTTGATTAAGAAGGATTGTGGCACCAGCAATTGGATTACCTTTTTCTGTTTTGACATGTATAAGCATCTGTTGGGCTTCACATATGAAAACAAATAGCTGAAAGGCCGCAAACAGTAGGAGATATTTCCATCTTTCTTGGATGGATCTGAATGAAATAAGCATCTGTATTGTTCTATATTAATTTAGATTTGTTCTAAACAGAGGCAAATATACAATCTATTTGATTCGAGTAAAATTTTTTTTCAGTTTTTTTGGTCAATAATGTGATTTTTTTTAGGCTATTAAAAAAGGCCGCTCTAAAATACGATGATTTAGAGCGACCTTTTTTGTTTGTATCGACATTGCTATTGGCATTCTTTATTTTATAGTTTGGTTTCCTATATCCATTGTTTATAAGCTTTTTTAAGCTTGATGATGATCAGTGTAACAAACCCTAAAAATGCAAAAATAGCGTAGCCTATTCCAATTTCAGTTTGGGTATCTGGATTCACGAGACTCACGACAATATAGCTTAATGCCGAAGTGACCAGATACGTAATACCTCCTGCGAGTCCACCTGCTATTCCAGCTGATGAGGGAAAACGACCCAGGCAGTACCCAAAATAGTTATTGAATATAAATCCCGCAGTCACATGGATGAGAAAAGCAAATAACGATAAGGTGTAAATATTGGTGGCATATGGTGATATGAAGATCATCACAACGATAAAACCTATTTGTAGATAATTAGCTATTTGTAATTTTGGCAACAAAGATTTCTGGATAAGGGCTCGCCCTATAAATCCACCCGACATCCATGCAAGTCCCATCAGTAATGAAATGTAGCCGGTCGTAATAGAACTAAAGCCTAGGTTGTGCTCGATAAAGAACGGTCCACTGAGATTATAAAACATGACCAATCCATAACTTATACCACACATCAATACACCGAAGGTAAAATCTTTGGTTTGAAGCATGGTTTTAAATTCGGTCACTAAATAATTCAGTTGTAGGGGGTTCTTTTTACGTATAGTTTCGGCAGAAAAAATCAGTTCCAATACAAATAGAATAGCACTATATGCTGCCAGCAACATAAAGTTCGAGCGCCATCCAAATTGTGCTTGTAAATAACCACCGATAAAAGGTGCGATGATTGGGGCTAATGACCATACGATAGTAATAGCGCTTAAGTAACGTTTTCGTTCTTCCCCTTCATATACATCCACAAAATAGGCGCGCTTTGAAACAACGACAAATGCAGATAAAATCCCCTGCAATATGCGCATCAGATAAATAACCAAGATATTGTCTGTTGTGGCAGTTACCCAAAAACTTAAGGTAAAGAGAAAAAGTGAAATTAAAGTAATCCGGTATCTTCCCCAAGCATCAACAAGGGCACCCGTAAAAAATTGAGCGATCCCATAGCTGATTAAGAAAAGTGATAAGGTAAGTTGAATATTGCTTTCAGCCAATCCAAGCTCTTGCGCCATCTGCGGCATTGATGGTAAATAGATATCGGTAGCCAAACCTGAAATCGGTACTAATGCAAAAGCAATTAGTGTCGGTGCAAATGATTTTTTTGAATGTATAGTATTGCTTTGCATGTAACTCTTTTTATTGAAAAAATGAGGTGGGTAGATAAAGGGAAACCCATGTTGGGCAAAGGTATAAAATTCAACAATGACGTGTACTTGTTTTTACTGCAAGTGCAGCGTTACATGATCTATAAAAGCAATTGAATGGCCTATATAAATTTTATGGTATATAGGGTGTTAGATGATTTGTTGTTAATTATAGTGTTGATAATGAGTGTGATGATTTTTTTTATGCTGATTGATAATCGTTTTAAGACCTTTGTTAATCAGCATCCTGATAAAGAAATGACATCCTTTCTTACCATTTGTTTGACATTTAAATGATGTTATTTGCGGTTATGATGCTATTACTAATATGCTTGGAGATATTGATTATTGAACATAATTTATGAAAATATCCAGCGATATCGTTTTCGTATTTAATATCTATATTTATATCAATCAGCTTAATTTATTAATAATATTCATTTATACTTGTACGATCAACAGCACCAGTGGACTGCTATTATGATTAATTTAAACCAGAACTCATTATTATGAACATCTTGTTGCGCTTCAAAGAATGGTTATTATTGATAGGCATATGCTTTAGTTTCTTATCATACGGGCAAAAACAACCCCCTAATATTATATTTATATTGACCGATGATATGGGGTATTCCGATTTAGGTTCTTATGGCAGTCCGAATATTCAGACTCCATTCTTAGATTCATTAGCAAGCAAAGGTGTACGGGCTACAAATTATGTCGTTTCCACTCCTTCATGTACACCATCTCGCGCATCGCTATTGACCGGGCGCTATGCTTCTCGCTATAACTTGCCTCAGCCGATCGGTCCTGGTTCTGATTTAGGTCTACCTGATGCTGAGGTAACGATCGCTGAAATGTTAAAACAGCGGGGCTATCGAACAGCTTTGGTAGGAAAATGGCATCTTGGTGATAAAGCAGAATCGCTACCCAATGCACAAGGATTTGATTTCTTTTATGGGATGCTATATAGTCATGATTACCGTGCCCCATATGTCAAAACGGATACAGTGATTAAACTTTTTAGAAATCGTACTCCTGAAGTATTTGCACCTGATGACTCAGATCTTAGTCAACATTATCATCGTGAAGCGCTTCAATTTATCAATAAGCAAAAAAAAGACAAACCGTTCTTTTTGTATTATGCCCATAATTTTCCACATCTTCCATTGGCATTTTCAAACAAGAAAAATCCTTATGCTAATGCACAAAATGCGGGTACCCTTGGGGCGGTGTTGTATGAGCTGGATCAATATATTGCTCAATTATGGCACGCATTAGAAGCGAAAGGTCTGGATAAAAATACCATCTTGATGTTTTCAAGTGATAATGGACCTTGGATAGAATATCCAGCACGTATGGCAGATGATGGCGAGACGAAAAACTGGCATGTCGGAACTGCAGGAGTATTTAAAGGCTCGAAAGCGCTGACTTATGAAGGCGGTGCGCGCGTCCCTTTTATTGTTTTCGGAAAGGGGATCATTCCTGAAGGAAAAGTTATTCGTTCTTCTATCAGCAATCTAGATATTTTACCAACTATTGCTTCTTGGACAGGATCTTCTTTACCAGATAGAAAATTGGATGGCCAATCGATTCGTACTTTGCTAGAAGGCAAGGATCCTGATTTACATTATAATCACAGACCGATATTTTTGGTCAATTACGGTAAGCCAGAGGCAGTAAAGGTTGGCGATTGGAAATACAGGATTGTCAAACAGCGAACCAATTTGATATCAGGTAAAACCGAAGAAACGGTTGAAGAATTGTTTAATGTTGCATGGGATCCTAGCGAACGGACCAATTTGATCCATCAATATCCAGAAAAAATGGCAGAGCTGAAAACGGTATTTGCTTCTTTTGATCAAACAGAATAATTTTTCAGTATCTCCTATAACCTCAAATCAAATGATTAAGATAATTTGATTTGAGGTTTCAAACCCATAGTATTAATTTAGGCAATATCTTCGAAGTGGAATGGGAAATTTTCTCCCATAATGTTTCTATATTCGCTAGCAAAGCTTTGAAAACGTATACGGGCTTCTTGTGTCAATTTTAAAGCAAGCATTGCCCTAATTTGCATAAATAATACCTGTTCATGGAGTGGATCAAACATAAATATAACTTCAGCCAATGCTATACTATCGTTGTAGGCATGTGCCTCCATACTGTGATAGAGTTCTGCGATTAAAAGTGGTATTATATTTTTCTCCAGATCAGCCTTAGTCGAATCGAAAATAGGTTGATTGGTACTCTGTAAAAACTTTCCCCTTCCTAGTAAATGAATTAACTCATCTCTGTTTTCCGTAATGTTAAGAGATGAAGTCAGTTCCATGCATCTCGTGTAATCACAATAGAAATCGGCATCTTGTTCTATTTTAAAACGTCCTTTTTCATAGCGTAATTCTATTCCATCTAATTCGCTTAATGCTTTTCTTAAATGATTGATCGTCACACCCCTTGAATTTTTGACTTTATCTTCAGATTTGTCTGGCCAAACCAGATGACTCAATAATGCGGACGAAATTCCAGATTCACCCTGGTGTGTCAAAATCAAACAAAAGACTTGTTTCAGTCGGGTGCTAAATAAATGGGAGATATCCTTTTGATTGCGATCAAATACCTTAAATTCTCCAAACAAATAGATTGCATTGGCTCTAGAGTTGTTTTTCCATATAATTGCATCCGTAGTAATGGGTTTTAATTGATCGATGGGGGCTAATGGTTCAGTCTCGATCAACGCATGTTCCTTAGTCCTATCAGCTTCATTTTCGGGTATTGGAAAGGCAGCAGGTCCATCAAATTTCTTTTTCTTTAATCTTTTGATAATACTATAACTTGCTGTTCCGATAAGCGCCCCTAGCAGCACTAAAATCACATACTTTACTTTATTATCCTTTTTTGGATAGTTACTTAACTCAGCTTCTGAGATAGGAGGAGAATTTAAAGAATAGATTTTCAAGGTTGATTTGATATCATCACTTGACTCCTGTACCAAAGCGAGTAGACGACCAAGTTGATGATCATAGTAAAGCTGTGCCCGAGTTGAAATCTTATCCGAGTAGATCAACACGGAGTCACCTAATATTTCATAGCTTCCATCTTGAATTGAAAACCGATAAAGCTTGATTGCTGATCGGGTTAAGTGCTCAGGGTAGCATAAAGCATAGAAATGTGACTGATCGGGAAATACAATTCCTCTTGCAGGTACGACGTGTTTATCTTTCCATGCAATGTCCCACATCTTGGTTACCTTCTTCGTATCTAAGTTAATTTTATAGAGATCATAATAGTATTTTCTTCCCACGATGTGCTCCCCAGATTCGTTGCCCATACCCCCAAAAATATAAGCTGTACGACTATTTTCCATGTAACCAGCCGATAGAAAATAACGGGGAAAGAGTTTCTCTCCTGCAAGATCATCCAATTTTTGCCACTTGGAAGAGTCAATGGCATATTTATAAAATTGGTCACTATAGGACATGTTTCCATACCCTCCGAAGATGTAATATTGCTTTTCTTGCTGATCAAAAAAGAACCCATGGTGATGTAGCTCCTTTTGCACCCGGTCATAGCTTTCAATAGTCCAAGTAAAGTTATCCAGATTAAGACTTGCAACGGTTGGGCCATCATAGGGATAGTTATGATATAATTCATAGACATACAGCTTATTTGCTTTTACATCTAGAAAGTTTGTTGCTTGAATCAAGTCAACAGGGCATTGTTTTTGAAAAGCAACTTTTCGAGTATCATTCGTTTTAATATTATGAATGAATATCGAATCGCGATTGAAATAATAGATTTCTTTTCTGATGTCATGATAAGTAGACCCTGCTTGAGTCGACGAATGAAAGGTGTTCACTAATTTCCACTGGTATGAATCATTGATTAACCATTCCGGATTGGTTACTAATCCATAACTATTTCCTTCAAAGTCATGAACGATATGACCTTCATTTTCTCGTAATGGAAATATATATTTGGTGTTTTTATTTCCAATGGACAGATTTTTAATCCCCATATTCGGTACATCGATCAGGTAATCACTTTTTCCAAAAGTAATGATTGGAAAATAAGGATTAGAAAGTGCAATTTTTTCGGATGAAAAAACTTTGTTTTCTATTTGAAGTTTAAAAATACCCTGTAGGAGATCAAAAGTTAATTTAACCGGAAACCAAGTGTTATTATTTAATAATCGACGATCTATTTTAGCGGTGATCAAACTACTTTTTCCTTCTTCATTTAGTCTGAAGATGCATTGATCTTTTTCTTCATCGTAAAAGAGATTATAAATAGTGTTATTTTCCTTGTTTTGAACTCTGAGGATATTCCCAAGTGAATTAGTCTCATAGATAGATAGTTGAAAGTCAATGTCAAATGATCCTTCAAATGAAATATTTTTTTTCGCAAATACTTCATAAGATGTGCGTTTATCGATTGCATGATGACCTCCGTTAAATTTAAGTCCCTGTGAAAAGGCTAGCGTCGGCAGGAAAAAGTAAATAGCAAAATATATATAATAGAGTCTCATACAGAGCAATCAAAAACTTAAATCAGAAAGGATGGACGCATGATGCCTTTTTAAAAGGCGACTGCATCAAACCTCTAGCTGATTTAATGGTTAGTAACTAATTTGTCAACATCTTAATGCCCTAAAAGTATACAAAAAAACAATCAAATGAAATAAAAGCTTTGTTACATTTTTGCTGATTTTTTGATGTTTTCAATAGGCTATGCCATTAAAATACGGTGGGGTTATGGTTTTATTTTTATGTATTAACCCCTTTTTAACCCTAAAATTAATCGACTCCACGTATCTTGTTCCAGAATTTAATGCTCTCATCATGGGCACAATTCTGACTAATTATAAACCAGATACTTCTTATGAAATTTTTAAGAAAGCTGCAAAGCATTTTTATTCATGCTATGCCACTGTTTGTACAGTTTTGTTTTTTAATGCCTACTCATGCCGCGATGCCAATGGGCAGAAATGGTGAGAATGTGCCAGATTTACAAACTCAAAATTTATTACGTTCGATTCAACTTGTTGACAAATCTGTTTCCACCTATTTTTCAGGTGATGAGATGACCATGGCTAGATTTTACAATCCGGACACCAAAGAGCATTCTACAGAAAGAGGTAGTGTGTGGATGTATACGGCATCTATGGAAGCTGTCAATGCTGTCTTGACAAGTCTTAAGCTCCAAAAGGAAAACGGTAATACAATTTTGTATGATCAACATTATAATCGTTATGTCGATTTGTTAAAGAAACTATTTAATAATGCTGATTATTATCTAGGCACTTTTACGCTGACTTCATTTACACAAGAAAAAGAGTGGGCTGTTTACGCGGTAGACCGTGTTCGGGAAAAAGGTAAAGCGAATGTTGGCGGTATATTGAATGTTTATGATGACCAAATGTGGCTTGTCCGTGAATTATTAGATGCCTATCATCTCACGAATGATCAGATCTTTTTAGAGAAGGCTGAGTATTTGACGGCATATGTACTTGATGGCTGGGATAGTACGCTAGATGATAAAAATAAAGAGCATGGTGGTATTCCTTGGGGACCCGGTTATGTGACCAAGCATGCTTGCAGCAATGGCCCCATGGTTAGCCCTTTAGTATGGCTACATGAAATTTATAAGCATAAATCTGATCAGATCGAGCATCGCTATGTCGATAAAAAAGATAAAAAATCACGCCGTTCCAAAATGGTCAATAAAGGTGATTATTATTTAAGTTTTGCACAAAAAGTTTACGATTGGCAAAAAAGCTATCTTTTAAACAATCAAGGTGTCTATACAGATATGATGGGAGATTGTTCCCCAGATTGTACTATCGCATATGAAACTGTCCATGGAACGAGATACCGAGCAAATACATTCTTGAAAACTGCTGTAGGTCCCTCATTTTCCTATAACAGCGGAACGATGATTTCTGGAGCTGCAGATCTATATCGCGTAACAAAATCAAAAAAATACAGGGAAGATGGTCAATCATTATCTCATGCTAGTTTCCTGTATTTTGCCAAACTAGGAAAACAGATTCCAGCATATTATACTTACGAATCCTCGGGATTCAATAATTGGTTCAACGGTATTCTACTCCGAGGATTCTTTAATATTTATACCTATGATAAAAAAGCGGGAAGTTACATGGACTCTTTTCAAAAGAATCTGGATTATGGTTATGACCACTTCTTGAAGGATGGGTTTTTACCAACAGATTTATTAATGGGTTGGGACAGCGATCAAAACAAAAATAATCTGGAAGGTATGTTTATGTTTACCTATGCTGCGCAATATGCTATTTTATCGCAATACGAATTAGACAAATCGAAATAAACCTAAATAAGACTATGATGATAAAAACATTTAAAATTGGGGGGGCTATAGGGTTTTTACTACTGTTGCTCACACTTTGTGTTCCTATAACAGGTTGGGCACAGCAAGCATCTATCACAGGAAAGGTGCTGGATAGCAGCAATCAACCACTAGCTGGTGTTCTGGTTAGTGTACAAGGAGCAACTGTAAAAACAGAAACAGCGACCAATGAGGACGGCAGTTATTCCATACAGGTTACTGATGGAGCTTCTCTATTATTTAAGTTCATTGGTTATGAGTCCAAAGAAGAAGTTATTGGGGCAAGAAAGACCATTAATGTCATCTTGATGACCGATGAAACTGAATTGGAAACAGTTGTGGTCGTCGGTTACGGGACACAGAAAAAGATGACGTTAACCGGAGCTGTTGCTGGTGTAAAAGGGTCTGAAATGAGACAGACTAAAAATGAAAACCCACAAAATATGCTTGCTGGTCGTATTGCTGGTGTGCGTGTTTGGCAAAAAAGTGCCGAACCAGGTGCATTTAAAGCCAATTTTGATATCCGTGGTATGGGGGCGCCTTTGGTAATTATTGATGGAGTTCCCCGTACTTCCGAAGATTTTCAGCGTCTAAATCCTAGTGATATTGAAGAAGTTTCGGTTTTGAAAGATGGATCTGCGGCAATCTATGGTGTACGGTCGGCAAATGGTGTCGTTTTAGTTACGACAAAAAAGGGAAAAGAAGGCAAAGTATCTATCGGTTATAACGGTTCATTTACCTTCCAAAAGCCTTCTGGAATGCCTTTTTTAGCAAATGCATCTGATGCCATGACGATCTATAACGAAAAGTCGATGAACAACATCAATGGGGGAAGTCTAATTTATACGGAAAAAGATTTTGAAGACTTTCGAAATGGTACCCGCCGTGCCACAGACTGGACTTCACTGATCTTCTCCAAATTTTCACCACAGACACAACATGATATTAATTTTTCTGGAGGAAGCAGTAAAATACAGTATTATATTGGAGGGGGCTATTCCTACCAAGAAGGCTTTTTTAAATCGGGTGATCTCAATTATGATAAGTATAATTTACGGGCCAATATCAGCGCAGAATTAGCTAAAGGACTGAAGTTAGAATTAAATCTAAGTGGTATGGCCGATCAACAGAATAATCCATACACAAGTTCTGTCGATATTATTCGGAACTATTGGAAACAGGGTGTTTTATTTCCAGCTTATGCAGATCCTGAGAATACTAGATTGAATTATGAGGGGCTTGATTTGGAACAAAATACATTAGCAATGATCGACTCCGATGTATCTGGATATCGTAAATATAAAAAGAAGACATTTCAATCCTCTGCAGCATTACATTATGACTTCAGTAATTTATCGCAAGCTCTTACCGGATTCTCAGCTAAAGCATTAATTGGTTATGATTATCGCGTGGATAACAATGCGATCTTTAGAAAAGAATATTACCAATATGCCTATAATGCGGCTACAAATACCTACAATCAAAAATTATATAACCTCAGTAGTCCTAATCAGATGAAAAGAGAGTTTTTTGATAAACAGCAGCTATTGACACAATTTATCGTGAATTATGACCGTACCTTTTCGGAAAAGCATAAAATTGCGGGATTAGTAGGTTGGGAAACACAAAAGAATAATGGAGACAATTTTTATGGTGTTAAGAATTTAGCATTCGGTTCAGATCAATTATTAGCAGGAGTGGAAGATGGCCAGATGACATCGATGTATGGCGGATTGACCGACTATTATGATGAGGCAAAATCGGCCTTAATTGGAAGAGTTAATTATGATTTCGGAGGTCGTTATATTACAGAATTTCAATTTCGATATGATGGCTCATCGCGATTTGCAAAAGGGCATCAATGGGGATTTTTCCCATCAGCATCTGCTGCTTGGCGAATATCAGAAGAACCATTCTTTAAATCTAATAAAGCACTTTCATTTGTCAATCAATTGAAAGTAAGAGCAAGCTATGGTGTGCTTGGAGATGATTTGTCAAGCTCTTGGGATTTTGGTTGGATTCCTGGTTATATCTATCCTGCGACAAGTGGAAATGCCGAGAATGGTTATAACAATCAATATGCACCAGGTTACTTATTTGGAGATAAATTTATTACAGGAGTAAATCGTAAAGCTATTGCCAATGAGCTTATTACGTGGTATAAAGCTAAATCGTTTAATGTTGGTGTAGATTTCGAAGGTTGGAATGGCTTGTTCGGCTTTACATTAGATTATTTCGATCGGGTACGTTCTGGTTTATTCCAGCGTCGTAACAGTGAATTTCCGACTGTCATTGGAACCACAGCACCTTTAGAAAATGTAAATAGTGATCGTCATTTCGGATTAGAACTCGAGTTGAAACACCGTAATAAAATTAATGATTTTTCTTATAACCTTCGTGCCATAGCAACCATTACTCGAAATAAGTATTTGACCGCTGTGCAAAATGGGCCCTATAAAAATTCATATGATCGTTGGAGAAATGATAACTTAAATCAACGTTATCAAGGATTTCAGTTTGGATATGAAGGTGCTGGACGCTATGAGAATTGGGATGATATCCGTAATTATCCGATTTATAAAGAACGTGATCTATTGCCTGGTGATTATAAGTATTTAGATTGGAATGGGGATGGTGAAATTAGTGGCTTGGATGAACATCCATTTGCTTTGGATCAAACTCCTTGGTTAAATTATAGTTTAAATGTGGAAACAGCCTATAAGAATTTTGATTTAAATGTATTGTTGCAAGGATCTGCATTAGGATCAATGGAATATAAAGAGCCTTTGTATTCGATTTGGGGAACAAATGGCGGCGGAACTCTGGAGCAATACGTGGATCGTTGGCACCCCGTAGATCCAACGGCAGATCCTTACGATCCAAGTATCGAATGGGTAAAGGGTTACTACGGTTACACCGGTAGATATCCAAAATCAAACTCATCATTCAATCGTGTGAGTACAGCTTATTTGCGTTTGAAAAGTATTGAATTGGGCTATACTATTTCCAATTTAAGACCATCTTCCAATATGCGCTTACGTCTATTTGCTAATGCTTATAACTTGTTTACGATCACGGGTGTTAAGTTTGTTGATCCAGAGCATCCAGATGATGATTTAGGTCGGATGTACCCGCTCAATAAAACCTATTCTTTAGGTCTATCCCTTACATTTTAATCGGTTAATGATGTATAAAAATTTAAATCACATGAAAAAAATATTGATCATATTATCTCTTTTTGGATCGTTAGGTCTTGCTGGTTGTACCGATTTGGACATTACACCAAAAAATATTGTTACTGATGAGGATCTATTGACTACTCCCGCTGGGATGGATATCTACATGGCTAGGATGTATAGTTTAATGCCTTTCGAAGATTTTAAATATATGGCCGAATGGGGTATTGAATTTAATGGCTGGTTAGCTTCTAATGGAATTGAAGGTACTGGAGAGGCTGTCAATAGGGATGGAATCACCCGATCTTTTACGGGAGAAAGAACACCGTACTGGGGTAGGGCTTTTGAATTGATACGCGATGCCAATCATCTGATTGAGACTTTGCCTAATTATAAAGATAAATTTTCACAAGAAATCTATAATCATTATTTGGGTGAAGCTTATTATGTACGAGCAACTGCTTTTTATGCTATGGCACGCAGATTTGGTGGTATACCTTTGGTCACTAAGGTTATTCAATATCCTGCTTCATCTGCCGATCTTGAAGTGGCAAGATCGAGTGAAGAAGATACTTGGAATCAAATTCTGAAAGATTATAACGAAGCTATTCAGCTCATGTTGCCTAAAAGCTTGAAATCTGGATATTCCAATAAATATGTGGCTTTGGCTTTTAAATCTGAGGCGATGCTATATGCTGGAAGTGTCGCGAAATATAATGAAACTGTATCTGGAAGATTAACAGGACTCGGACAAAAAACTGGAGTGCGTGTTATTGGTTTTGATCCTTCAAACTGGAAAGCCGCTTCTCAAAAATATTTTTTAGAGGCTTATCAGGCAGCACGAACGGTTATGGCAGAGGGAGGTTATGCACTCTATAAGAAAAAGTGGCAAGCGAATGATGCAGAAGCACAGTATCAAAATATGGTCGATATGTTTAGTGATCTGAGTAGTCCTGAAAATATTTATGTCAAAGAATATCTTTTTCCGACAACCACACATAGTTTTGATGCTTTCAGTTCTCCGTTTATATTTCGATCGCCATTATCAGCAGGAACCTGTCCTACAGTAGATTTTTTAGAGCTTTTCGACGGTTTTGACAAATATCCGAATGGTACTTTAAAAGTGACTTCAGGAAATACGAATGCTGAGGGTGATTATTTGCTGTATGACAAACCGATGGATTTGTTTAAGAATGCAGAACCTCGTTTAAGAGCTTATGTCATTTTTCCAAATGATATATTTAGAGGAAAGTCGATAGAAGTTCGTGCAGGAATTTACACGGGTCAGCTTCCAATAAAACCATTATTTAATAATTATACGTATGCTACTGCAGATACCCGTTATCAGCAACTCAGTGCCTATACCGCAAATCCTAAAACATTGTATTTGAGTCCAAGAGATGGTGGTGGTCAAGAGACTGTTGAATATCAGGGACAGCACATGCCTGCGGCTGGGGCAAATGGTCCATTTTATGATAATGGTGAAGCTACGCTTACTGGATTTTATATACGCAAATGGTTAAATACCAATTCGTCCAAAGAAATTGGTGAGGGAAAATCTGATCAACCTTTTATTTTGATGCGTTATGCTGAAATATTATTAAATGCAGCAGAGGCTGCGGTAGAATTAAATATGCTTGGAGCAACAGCACCTGATGGAAGTGATTTCTTGCAAGTAGCAACATCTGCGGTAAATGAAATTCGCGAACGTGCAGGAGCAAAATTGTTGACGACTTCTATTGTCGGAAATAATAATGGACGAAACATCGTGCGAAAAGAACGACGTAAAGAGTTAGCATTTGAACACAAAGCGAAATGGGATTTACGTCGATGGAGAGTTTTACATTATGAAGGGAGAGACGATTTTTGGGGTGAAACTAAAGACAAAAATCAATATAGTAATAATGAGAATTTCCGTTTTAGAGGACTTTATCCCTTTTTCTCAACAGCATCAGGTAAGTATTTCTTTGATGCTAGGTTTCAGTGGGTAAGTACCAAAACATTTTCTTACACCCCATTGGATTATTATTTTGAGATTCCTGGAGGAGAGGTCGCAAAAAGTGCTGTCATCGATCAACAGCCAAATCGCTAATATTAAAAATAACAGAAAGATGAAAAATAGATTTTTTAGTATAGTAGGTATGTTGCTTTTATTAAGCTCATGCAATCTGTTTAAGGAAGACAATTATGAGATTCCGGCAGTGACATTAAAAGGCGAAGTTGTCGATGCCCAAACGGGAGAAAGTGTATTGACTGATCAAGGCAGTGAGGGTATTCGCGTTCGATTGACCGAGCTAAGCTGGGGTGACAATGTCGAACACAATCCAGATTTTTATTGTATGCCTGATGGTACCTTTCAACATACCAAGTTGTTCAAAGGTAATTATAATATAACAGTAGATGGTCCATTTATACCTTTAGTTCGCAAGGATGTGAATAATACCATCTTATCGGATGATAGTAAGAATATGGAGTTGAATGGTACACACGAAGTCAAGATGGAAGTACATCCATTCTTGAAGATCGAGTGGGTAGGAGAACCTGTTGTCAGTAACGGGAAAATTAGTGCTCAGATTCGTGTAACACGCGGTATCAATGAGCAATTTTTTAAAGATAAGATCGAACCTTTAGGTAACTATAGTGCTGATTTTTTCAATATTACGGATGTTCAATTTTTTGTGAGTTATTCTTCTACTGTTGGTTATCGTGCTCGCGATGAGCGTTGGTCAAGTAAGATCGAATATAGCGGACGTAATTTTGATCCATTACTTGGACAAGTCATTAAACTGGAGTCAGTAGGAGAAATCCCAGCTGGACGTACCGTTTTTGTACGAGGAGCTTCTCGAATTAATTATGATACACCCAGAGGAAGTGGTACAAGACGATGGAATTATAACGAAGCAAAAAGAGTCGATATTCCGCAATAAGGATGGATTTAACTATACTTATATGTATTCAATATGAAAAAAACGAGCATATTAATAGCTTTGTTAGCGGCTTCGGCTTCGGTTACTGCCCAAGTAAAAGATCCAGTAAAAACTACTTTTCAAAGTTCAAGGGAGTGGCGTCCAACGATTGATAATAGAGCAGATGCCGTCATGATCTATGGTACAGGAGGAAATCCATCGGATAAATCCAAAAGAATTCCTTTTGAAGAAAGAGTAAAAACCTGGCAGGACAAGGGATATATTACGCACTTTATGACAGGTATTGCTTGGGGCGAATATCAGGACTATTTTACGGGTAAGTGGGATGGAAAGATGCATCTTGATGAAGGCCAAGTTGACGTAAAAGGAGATACCATATGGCATGGACATATGGTACCTTATATCGTTCCAACGGATAATTATCTAAAATATATTAAGGAAATGCATGTCAAGCGCGTTATTGATGCAGGTATTGACGCTATTTTTATGGAGGAACCCGAATTTTGGGCTAGAGCGGGGTACAGTGAATCATTTAAACGTGAATGGAAAAAATATTATGGTTTTGAGTGGAGGCCACAACATGAGTCTCCGGAAAATACTTACCTGGCCAATAAATTGAAGTATTGGTTGTATTTCAATGCCCTAAATGAAGTATTTACGTATGCTAAAGCGTATGGGAAATCAAAAGGAATGGATGTTAAATGTTATGTGCCGACACATTCTTTAATTAACTATTCGCAGTGGATGATTGTAAGTCCTGAAGCAAGTTTAGCTTCGTTGCCCGTTGTTGACGGTTATATCGCACAAGTCTGGACCGGAACCTCTCGTGAACCAAATTATTTTAACGGCGTTGTGAAGGAGCGTGTTTTCGAAACCGCATTTTTAGAATATGGATCAATGGAGTCCATGACTGCACCAACTGGCCGTAAGATGTTTTTCTTGACCGATCCCATAGAAGATTGGCCAAGAGATTGGGTCGATTATAAGAAAAATTATCAAGCGACTTTTACGGCACAATTGTTATATCCGAATATTGCAGATTATGAAGTCATGCCTTGGCCTGAAAGGATCTATGAAGGTTTATATAAAACCAGCATGAATAGTGATACCAAAGCTAAAATTCCAAAAGATTATGCTACGCAGATGCAAGTGATGATCAATACCTTGAATCAGATGCCAAAATCTAAAAACCAAGTTTCTGGCTCTTCAGGAATCAGTATTTTATTGGCAAACTCGCTCATGTTTCAGCGCTTTCCAACACATGCAGGATATGACGATCCACAGTTAGCTAATTTTTATGGCCTGGCACTGCCATTTCTAAAAAGGGGAGTTCCTGTAAAAACAGTTCATATTGAAAATTTAAGTTTCAAAGAAGCTTTAACAGACACCAAGGTTCTATTGATGTCCTATGCTAATATGAAGCCCTTAAGCCCCGAAGCACATCAGCATTTGGCCGATTGGGTAAAATCGGGTGGTGTGCTGGTATATAGTGGTACTGATCTTGATCCTTTCCAGACTGTTCAAGAGTGGTGGAATACGGAAGGCAATCATTATACGAGCCCGGCAGATCATTTGTTTGAAAAAATGAATATTGAGGGAGCCGCAAAGGAGGGAAGATATAACTATGGCCAAGGTTCGGTGCATATTTTACGAACAGACCCAAAAGATTATGTATTAAAACCGAATAATACAGAGCAATTGCTAGCTGTAGTCAAAGATTTATACGAAACAAAAGCTAAGGGTGGAAAATTACAATTTAAGAATAACTTTTTTCTCACCCGTGGTGTGTATGATTTAATTGCAGTTTTAGATGAAAGTGTCGATGCTAAACCCTATCAGATCAAGGGAAATTTAATAGATCTTTTTGACCCTAAGTTACCCATTTATACCAGTCGGGATGTACAAGCTGGAGAGCAATGTTTCTTTTTAAATCTAGATCGTATCCAAGATAAGCAGAAGCCTCAGGTGCTAGCAGCAGCTAGTAGAATATATGATGAGAAGATAGATGCATATCATTATTCTTTTATTGCTAAAAGTCCTATTCAGACCACTCATATTTCACGTATATTATTACCTAGAAAGCCAAAAAGCATCCTCGTCAATCAGCAAGAAGTATTTACTGAATTGAATTGGGATCAAAAAACGAAAACATATTTGCTCGGATTTGAAAATGATCCTCAAGGAGTAGCTGTAGCCATTAAATGGTAGTTTTTAACGAATAGAGCACTCCGTTGCTTTTGATTAAAAGCTAAAGATTATTTTTCGAAGACCTCATGCGTTTCACATGAGGTCTTTTTTGTGTTTGGTTAAGAATGCAGTTTTTGCTGATCTAAGAATTCAGATGGACTTACTCCAAATTGCTTTTGAAAGTTACGTGAAAAATGAGTGGCAGAGCTGTAACCCAGTAAATTGGAGATTTCATAGATTTTGAATTTTCGTTGTGCTAGCAATTCTGCGGCTTTTCGCAGCCGTGTCAGGTTAATTAATTCATTAGGAGATAGGCTCGAAACAACATTGATTTTTCGATAGAGTGTTGGTCTGCTCATACACAAGATATCGGCCATGCGGTCCACATTGAATTTCGGATCCTCCAAGTGAAGCTGAATAATATCATCCACTTTCTGTAGAAATTCCTGATCACTTGGATTTTGTCCGATACTTTGTATCTGTGATAGCGGATTACTCACGAAAAAAGCTTTTACTTTAAGCCTATTTTTTAGCAGACTAGCGATTTGAGCCTTTAGAAAAGCAGGCGAAAATGGCTTTTCAATGTAAGCATCAGCACCAAACTCCAAGCCTTGTATTTTCGATTCGATGCTGTTTTTCGCCGTCAGTAAAATGACCGGAATATGCGAGTATGCCATATTTTCTTTGATATGTTGACACAATTCATATCCATCCATTTCCGGCATCATCACATCGCTAATAATTAAATCAAAATTATCCGATTCCATCAGTTTCAAGGCTTCTACACCATTGTTGCTGGTTTGAACATGGTATTCTTCACAGAGATCATCCGCAATAAATTCCAGCAATTCTTGATGATCGTCGATTAATAAGATATTGGCTTTTGCATTTTTCATGATGATATTGAGCTTTGATTTAAAGGTATTGTTAATACAAATATGTTGAGGCAAGATTCGTCCGTGTGATAGACTATTGTACCTTGATGCTTTAAGGTGAGTGATTTTGTTAGGGCAAGTCCCAGTCCACTTCCAGAAATGCTTTTACTTCGCTTTACGCGATTAAAAGGTTCAAAAATGTGATCTTGATCTGCAGTAGGAATAATCGGACCATCATTCTTGATAGTCAGTATAAATGCATTTTTGTATGGATCACTTTTCAAACAAATTGTGATGTGTCGATCCGCATATTTTAATGCATTGTTAAGCAGATTATAACAAATTTTCTCGAAAGCATCCCGATCAATGAAAGCCGTGATATTTGGATCAATATCCTGATTAAGGACCCGGTTTTGGGCGATCAAGGTGATCAAAAAGTTATTGATGATTTCCTGTAAGATGAGACTGACATGTTGTGAATCAAAGTTTAATTTAAATCCTTCAGCCTCTACTTTTCTGAAATCCAATAATTGATTGCTCAGATCGATGAGCTTATTCGTATTATTTTCCATCGTCTGCAACAGTTTATCTATCGCAGGATTGCGGTCCACTTTATCCATTAATTTTTCCAATGGTGCTTTGATCAGCGTTAAGGGTGTTCGAATTTCATGGGCAACATCGGTATAAAAATTGATTTTAGATCGATACAATTCATGATCTCTAAGATTTTGTATGGTCAAGATATGTTGCCTGTTGCGCTGTTTTATTTTTTCATTAAAATGATGGATGATAAAAGCGACCAGTCCAATGATAATAAGTCCATATATGAAATATGCAGGTAGGCTTGCCCAGATGGGCGGCAATATTTCTATTTTTAACGTTTTAAGTTGTGGAATTGCTAGCCCATTGGGATCTTCAGCTTTAATCATAAACGTATATTTTCCTGGCGCCAGTTTGGTAAAATATGCGCGTGGATTCCCTTTGATATGATTCCATTTGTCATCTACTCCCTCCATTTTATAGCTGTAGCTTATAGAGTGCGGAGCCTGGTAATGTAGAGCTGCAAAATCGAGGCTAAACGAAGATTCGTCGTGCTTCAGCTGAATATTTTCTGTAAATAAAATTGATTTTTTCAGAATCGTAGAATCATCTGTTTGGTTTACTTCTCGATTATTGACCGTAAGATCTGTAATAAAAATAGGAGTTGTTGTGGAATAATTGATGGCATTGAGCCGCTCTGGTCTAAATCGAATCAAACCATTGATGGAGCCAAAATAGAAGTTTCCATTTTCATCATCGAACGATGAATTGTAATTGAATTGAAGCGTTGGTAAACCAGACTCCATATTATAAGTTCTTATTTTTTGATTTTTTGGATTATATCTAACCAATCCTTTTGAAGTCGCGATCCACATATTGTTTTGGTTATCTTCCAAAAATGATAAGATAACATTGCTGGGCATTCCATTTTGCATATTGATGCATTTAAATCCATTGTTATGGATTTCTTTCTTGGCCACTCCACCCTCTGTAGCGATCCAAAGCTGCTTGTTGGAATCTTCAAATAAACTATTGATCCGATTGTTCGGTAGTGCTTTGGGGTCATTGCTTTGATGCGTATAATGTTTAAAGTATTTGGTCTTCGGGTTATAGCAAAATAAACCATCACGCCACGTTCCAATCCAGATATTACCTTCAAAATCTTCCAATATGCACGTGTAAAAAATATAATCAGGTACATTTTTGATTAAGAAAAATTGCTTGGTATCCAGGTCAAACCGGTACAGACCTCGAGTCGAAGCGGCTAAAATATCACCATTTTTTGTTTGATAAAGATGAAATATAAAATTACTTTCAAGTTCAGAATTTCGATAACTATTTCGATCTAAATGGTGAGTAACCTGTAATCTTTTTAGATCAAATATATCAAGACCATTGACAAAAGCGCCAATTAATAATTGATCTTTAATTGGTAGTAGTCCATGAATATTATTATTCGCCAATGCGCTATTTTGACTGGTGAAATTTTGGATCGTATGGGTTGAAAGATCCCATTTTGAGATTCCTCCGTTTTCAGTACCCATCCAAATATTTCCCTGTTTGTCTTTTTTTATCGCTCGTACAACAGATCCTTGCAGGTTTGATGGTTGATCACCAGGTAAAATTTTCTCAATAATACTATTATGTGCATGATAATAATTGAGACCACCAAAATAAGTACCTAGCCATATTCCTTTATCTTTGTCTTGAAGTATATTATAGATCGCATCATCAGAAATCCCCCATTGATTATGCTTTTCCTTTCGTAAATTTAGGAATGTTTGATTCGCTATTTGATAGATAAATAATCCAGATTCGGTGGCAAACCAATATTCATGATCATTTGGTTGTATAATATCGCGCACATACAAAAATTGTTTCAATTGCTTATGACCTAGTATAGACGTGATGTTTTTTTGTTTTCCATCATATAAAAAAACACCTGCTTTTGAAGTTCCGATCAATAATTCTCCGGTTTTTGTTTCGACAATTTTCTCGATGCTATACCAATCTTTCTTTTCAAATGTACTGGTAAAGTCCAGAAATATATGAAGTTTGTCCCGTTCATCAACTTCATAGATCACGCCTTCCGGAGTGCCAAAGTATAATTTTCCTGTACCTGTGCTGCATATCGAGGTGATGTATAGATCTGAATAGGTGATTTGTTTTGTTTTCTTGTTCACGAGGTTATGCACATATAACATACCATTGGAAATAAACCATAGTCTGTGCTTACGATCAGTGGTGATCACCGGGACTTCCGTACTTCGAAATTTCTCATCCAATATTTTAAATCTTTCATAAATCGGATCATAAGAATAAATTCCTTGATCCGTACCGATCCACATGTTCTTTTGATCATCTTCTTTGAGAGAAATAATTGAATTGCTCCCAAGACTATGTGGATTTTGCTGGGATGAGGTAAACTGTTTAAAGCTATTTCCATCAAAACGATTTAAACCATCTTTAGTACCAAACCATAAAAATCCATAACTATCTTGCATACTGCAGATCACTGCATTATTAGACAATCCTTCATTTATTTGGTAATGATTGAAATAATAAGGTTGAGCATAGGTATTCGTACAAAATAAAAGATAGGCCAAATAAAGAAGCAACAGTTTAATTTTTATCATGTCTATAATTGGTAATTGATACAAAACAGCAACATTATGAAACGATTTCGATGATCAATATTTTCTAAATTTAGGATTTTAGTACTTGCAAAGATGAAGATAAAAAATATAAAAGTAAATCATAACTTTTATATACAATTATTTCATTTATTGATCAACTAAATCGCTTAACTTGATCAATAGTATTCCCATTATAAACCTTAATCAAGCCATCAAAATAAAGTAAATATGAAGATAAAAATAAAGTATATCGGTGTGGTCAGTATCCTTTTTGTTGTAGTAGGGTGTCAGCAAAAGAATGCCACTAAGGCTAAGGATGAACCCGCGATGACTATGCACATGGATAGCAACGCATTTGCAGGGAAAATAAATGATCAAGAGGTGCATTTATTTGAATTGAAAAATAAACAGGGAGTGCAGGCCTATTTGACCAATTTTGGAGCCCGTATTGTCGGTCTTTGGGTACCGGATAAACAGGGTAATTTGCGGGATGTCGTTTTAGGTTTTGCAAAAGCAAGTGATTATCATAACCCGGCCGAACCGTATTTTGGAACAATTGTCGGTCCATTTGGAAACCGGATCGCAAAAGGAACGTTTCAATTGGATGGACATGCTTACCAATTAGCCGTTAACAATGGTGTCAATACTTTACACGGCGGTTTTAATGGCGTTCATTTTGCCAATTGGACAGTAAAAGCTAAAAATGATTCATCGATCACATTTGCCTATACTTTACCAGATCGATCAGAAGGATTTCCTGGAAATATAGCGATGCAAGTAACCTACGCTCTAAATGAACAAAATGAATTGACTATTGCTTATCAGGCACAGTCGGATAAGAAAACAGTAATAAACCTCACCAATCATGCATATTTTAACTTAAATGGAGAAGGTAGTGGCTCCATATTAAATCATCAGATTAAACTATATGCTGATGAATTTACACCCGTTGATAGCACGTTGATTCCAACAGGAAAACTGGAGAAAGTAATCGGAACACCTTTTGACTTTACCGTCAAAAAAGCAATTGGTCGAGATATGAATGCTCATGATCGCCAGCTGTCTTATGGAAAGGGATATGATCATAATTTTGTTTTAAATAAACAAAAAGAAGGAGACTGGTATAAGGCAGCTCAAGTGGTAGGCGATCAATCCGGAATTGTGATGGATATTTTGACCGAAGAACCAGGAATTCAATTTTATAGTGGCAATTTTATGAATGAAAAAGTCCAGTTAAAAAATGGTAAAAAAGACTCGTTCAGAACGGCATTTTGTTTAGAGCCACAACATTTTCCAGATTCCCCCAATCAACCTAATTTTCCTTCAACAGTGTTACTTCCCGGTCAGATCTATAAGACAAAATCGCTGTATCGATTTTCCGTTCAGTGATGAGCGCTGTTTTTTCAATCATCGAACCAAACACTTTTCCTATAAAGGAAAGTGCTTTTTCAGGTATTCATTGGAAAAGGTTTTACCTGATATCAGCAAATGATACAAATACGCACATTATTGAGAAGATAAGCAAGCTAAATTGCCCTGTTAAATCTTAAATTTGGATAACCAGTAATTAAACACAGTAACCTAATAAGAGGTCCATTATTATTACTCATATACCAGTATTAAAAATGTGTGGAGTAGGAACATAGAATAACTTAAAAACGAGTTGTTGGTTCCAAAATTAAACTTGTTATGATCACAAAAAAAATAGTTTTTTTAGTTTTTTCAGTATCTATTTGGATTTCGACATCCGCTCAAAAAGGATCTGTTGCAGTTGTTGAACAGTTGCCTGTAAACGGGAAAAACAGCAATTATATCAATAATAGGTTACCACTAAAGCAAAATGTACTACTCAAAATTCCTGTAGGTAATATTGTTCCTATGGGTTGGCTGGGTAAATATTTAGCATTGCAAAAAGAGGGATTGACAGGGCATTTAGGAGAGATCAGTGCTTGGTTGTCCAAGAAAAATAATGCCTGGTTGAGTCCCGATGGCAAAGGTGATTTTGGATGGGAAGAAGTTCCCTATTGGTTAAAAGGGTATGCGCATCTGGGCTATATCTTAAAAGATCCTAAAATTTTGGCTGAATCTAAAATTTGGTTAGAAGGCGCTATTCAAAGTCAGCGTCCCGATGGCTACTTTGGTCCTTTGATCCTAAGGAACAATAAGCCCGATTTATGGGGCAATATGATCATGCTTTGGTGCCTACAATCTTATTATGAATACAGTCCTGATCCTCGGGTACTCGATCTGATGACCAAATATTTCAAATGGCAGCTGCAACTTCCAGATAGCTTCTTTTTAAAGGATTATTGGGAGAATAGCCGTGGCGGAGACAATTTGCTGTCCGTATACTGGTTATACAATCGCACCCAAGGAAATGAATGGCTGATGCAATTGGCTGATAAAATTCACCGCAATACCGCAAATTGGAAACAGATGAATGATTTACCCAATTGGCATAATGTGAATGTTGCACAATGTTTTCGTGAGCCAGCAACTTATTATTTAAAAAGTCAATCTCCAGATGATTTGAAAGCTACCTACGACAATTTTCATTTTGTCAGACAGGTGTTTGGGCAGGTACCTGGTGGTATGTTTGGAGCGGATGAAAATGCCCGTCCAGGTTATACCGATCCACGACAAGGAGTCGAAACCTGTGGGATGGTCGAGCAGATGGCTTCCAATGAAATTTTACTAGGTATCACTGGAGATCCTTTTTGGGCAGATCACGCAGAAGATGTCGCATTCAACACCTATCCTGCAGCAGTAACCGCAGATTTTAAGGCATTACGTTATATTACAAGTCCCAATATGAGTTTGAGCGATAGTCGCAACCATGCTCCGGGGATTGATAATAGTGGACCATTTTTGATGATGAATCCCTTTAGTTCCAGATGTTGCCAGCATAATCATAGCCAAGGTTGGCCCTACTATGCCGAACACCTATATATGGGCACAAATGATAATGGGGTCGCAGCAGTGCTTTATGCAGCATCCAAAGCAGACGTGAAAGTCGCTAATAATCAACGTGTACATATTCAGCAAGAAACCAATTATCCATTCGACGAGACGATTTCATTTAAAATAACAACAACGTCCAAGCAAGTAGAGTTTCCCTTTTATCTGCGCATTCCTGCCTGGACAAAAGATATGAAGCTTAAAATCAATGGTAAAACTACTGATATCGTCGGCAATGGAAAGTATATCAAAGTAGATCGTATGTGGAAAGATGGTGATCTGATGGAGTTGGTCTTGCCTATGGAAATCCAAGTTAAACAATGGGCTGCAAATAAAAACTCGGTCAGTATCAATCGAGGACCGTTGACCTACGCTTTGAAAATAAAAGAAAATTATATACAGAAAGACAGTAAGCAATCGGCTATAGGGGATTCCAAATGGCAAGAGACTGCTGATCCGTCCAAATGGCCTTCTTTTGAAATACTTCCGCAGAGCGATTGGAACTATGGGTTAGTACCCGAGCAATTGACAGATTTAAAGCAATTAAAAGTAGTAAAAAAAGCCTGGCCAAAAGATGGATTTCCCTTTGAAGCCCATGCTGTACCCATTTCAATTCTGGTGAAAGCGAAGATAATACCCGAATGGAAGATCGATGCGCATGGACTGACTGCTGTGTTGCCTCTCAGTCCAGTAAGTACCGAAACAAAAATACAGGAAGTGGAATTGATTCCAATGGGAGCAGCACGATTACGGATCGCAGCTTTTCCAACTGTAAAATAGTAATAGATAGATTTTAATGATTACACCTTTATGATGATGAAGAAAACCTTATTATTTGCAAGCTTATTGATGACCGTACAGATGAACTTTGCACAAGATTGGAAACCTGCAGGTTCGCGTATTTTAACTTCTTGGGGAGAACAAGTGAATGTTCAAAAACCTCATCCCGAATATCCAAGACCACAGCTTGTGCGCTCAAACAATTGGCAAAATCTAAATGGACTTTGGAAGTATGCCATCACAGCTGTTGGTGCCACGGAAATTCCAACCCAATGGGAAGGTGATATCTTGGTGCCTTTTGCCGTTGAATCAGCGTTGTCTGGTGTAGGAAAAGAAGTAGGTAAGGATAAAGCATTGTGGTATAGCAATAGCATTACTTTAGATAAAGCGGTTCAAAAAAATAAAGTTCTATTACATTTTGGTGCGGTAGATTGGCAGTGTGATGTATTTGTCAATAAACAATTGGTCGGCAGACATGAAGGTGGATTCGATCCCTTTACGATGGATATTTCTACATTTCTTAAAAAAGGAACCAAACAAGATATTGCTATTCGGGTATGGGATCCGACAGATGATGGCCCTCAACCGCGCGGAAAACAGGTGAATCATCCCAATGGAATCTGGTACACCCCAGTGACGGGGATATGGCAAACGGTTTGGTTAGAGAGTGTTCCACAAAGTCACATCGTCAGTACCAAGCAAACTCCGGACTTAGATGAAGGAAATTTGACATTTGAGGCTTTAGTGGCCGTCAGCCAACCAGGTGACCAGATTAAAGTAAAAGCCTTAGATGGTAATCGGGTTATGCAGGAACAATCGGGTGAACCCAACCAGGCGTTTACCATGGCTATTCCAAATGCTGAATCGTGGTCTCCTTCCAATCCAAAGCTTTATGATCTAGAAATTCAACTGCTGCGAAAAGGTAAGCTGATCGATCAGGTAAAAAGTTATTTTGCGATGCGTAAGATATCGATGCAAAAGGATAAAGACGGTATTCAACGATTAATGCTTAATAATAAATTTACATTTCAATATGGACCTTTGGATCAAGGTTGGTGGCCAGACGGCTTGCATACTGCACCATCTGATGAAGCGTTAAAATTTGATGTCGTCAAGACTAAGGAAATGGGATTTAATATGATCCGAAAACATATTAAGGTGGAGCCAGCACGTTGGTACCGTCACTGCGACAGTATTGGTATGTTGGTGTGGCAAGATATGCCAAGTGGTGATCTTGGAGGCAATAACTGGGATATGCAACCGGGAAAAATTTCAGGAGGTGATCGTGACAAAACCCGATCAGCAATATCAGAACAATATTATCGCAAAGAATGGAAAGCGATTATGGAAGTGTTGCATAACTTCCCAAGTATTGTCATCTGGGTACCTTTCAATGAAGCATGGGGACAATTTAAGACTAAGGAAATTACAGAATGGACCATGGCAAATGACCCCTCTCGTTTGGTCAACAGTGCTAGCGGTGGCAATTTCATGGAAACAGGACATATACTCGACATCCACAATTATCCTGATGCCGCCATGCCCGATCCGTCTTTATTTGGAGCCAACCAAGTATTAGCATTAGGAGAATTTGGCGGCTTAGGTTTACCCGTAGAAGGTCATTCTTGGCAGCAAAAGGACAACTGGGGGTATCAAAGTTTTAAAAACAAAACAGAGCTATTGGACCGGTATAAAAGACTCATCCATGATTTAAACCGCTTAATTCCAATGGGACTATCAGCTGCCGTTTATACACAGACCACAGATGTAGAAGTGGAAACAAATGGGCTCATGACCTATGATCGGAAAGTAATGAAAATGCCAGAAAGTGAACTGAAGGCAATTCATAAGCCGCTATATGATTTTGTACTTAAACGTTAGTGTTATCGTTCAACTCACCTGAATATTATGCAGTTAAAGCATGCTCATATACGTGGGTGGATTTTAAATCTACAGCTATCTTAGGTGAGTACTTCATCAAAATAGGAGCAGACAAGGAAAAAAAGTAAAACAGATTTAGATAGGTTGGTTTGTAGGACCTTGCGCATACCTGTATGCAGCAAGGTTCTTTTTTTGACCACGTATTTTAAGACATCAAATAAATCAGGGATCATATGAATCAAGCAAATATTATCGGACGTTGTTTAGTCGTTATTGTTTATTTTTCGATTTCATGCAGTAGCTTACGACATAGGGAACGAAATTCAACAGATAGCAAGATTACGAACAAGGGTGGTGCGACATATCTGAATCCAGTATTTGAACCCATACTCGCAGATCCAACGATGATCAAGGAACCTGAGACCCCTTATTTCTATGCATATGGCACCGCAGATAATTGGGGAGATCAACGCGGAGAACGTCTCGTATCTATACTGCAATCCAAAGATCTAGTTCATTGGAAATGGATAGGCACCGCCTTTCAACAGAAACCATCTTGGAAAGCTTCAGGAGGAATCTGGGCCCCTGATGTTGTCAAGGTAAAAAACAAATACCTGCTTTACTATGCCTTTTCCACTTGGGGAGACCCCAATCCGGGCATTGGTGTTGCGGTTGCAGATCGACCCGTTGGTCCATTCTTAGATCAGGGTAAACTATTCGATAGTCAGGAGATTCAGGTTCCCAATTCTATAGATCCACATTTCTTTGCCGATCAGGGTACTAATTATCTTTTCTGGGGAAGTTTTAGCGATGCCCATACGCAAGGCACGTATGGAATTCCACTTACACAGGACGGACTACATGTTTCTGATTTACAGCAAAAGTTTAAGATAGCTGCTGGAGATTTTGAAGCTGTTATGATTCACAAACGAAAAGGGTATTACTATTTCTTTGGTTCAAAAGGTTCTTGTTGTGAAGGGGCTAAGAGCACTTATCATATGATGGTGGGACGTTCAAAAAAATTGCAAGGCCCTTATTATGACAAAGAGGGACGAGATTTAAAAAACAGGGATGCTGGCACACTATTGCTTCAGGGTAATGACCATTTTGTGGGCACGGGCCACAATTCAAGGATCATCACCGATGACAACGGTATCGACTGGATGCTGTACCATGGTATAGATCCCAAGCAAAGTCGAGTTTCTTCAGGAGGTAATAGGCGAGTTTTACTTTTAGACCAGATCAGGTGGTTCGCAGATTGGCCCGTAGTGGAAAATCAAACCAGTAGCCATATGACCAGAGCAGCACCTTTTTTTAAATCGATATTATAATCGGTATGAACCAACATGATCGATGACCCCTTCGTCGATTTTCAAAAGCAACAAGCTCATGTATATGGTCGATGTGCTCAAAACAGATGAATGAAATGCCTGTTTTGGTTATGTTCAATTAAATAAAGCTCTAGCTTTCATCTAGAATGATTAAAGACAATATTCAGGGTTTCCAGCATCCATTTCCTTCTCAATAATAGGGAAATGGATTTTTATTTTATACAGGGTTTTACCTCTCATGGATAGGTATGATACTAATAAGCAGACTATTGAGATAAATTGATAGTATCAATTTTATTACATTGATTATTTTTGATTAATCAATTATAGAATTAAACCTTCTGAAATCCATTTAGAGATTTATTTATGCCGTAAGCTATCTGTTATGAACAAGAAGCAACTTTTATAGATGTATATGCGGCTTTTTTGGACGCAGGCATATGCTGTAAAAAACGAGTATGAATCAGTACACTGATCTGATTTTGAGGAGATTAATTTTTGAAAGGAAATTACAAAAGTAACAGATTATAAATCGTCGAGTTGAAGCCGTTATCAGGTCTTTTTTTTAACATCACAAGCTAATACCATTTAGCTTTAATAGTATTAACCAATTATGCAGATATCAATTTTAAATGCCTCTTGGATAAGAGCTTTGTCGATACGGTCATACGTTCGTCCCAAAGAAGATGAAACAAAATTGTTTATGACACCACCTTAATATCAGCATATCACACCATAGTGAGTACACCTTTCATTTATATGAATGATTTATTCACTCATCAGATCATACGAAGATAAGTTTTTATCCTCGATCATCGGGTTTGGTAGGAAGAAAGTAAAATGATATGGCCATTCCTCAAAACTCGAACATAAATTTTAACCAAATTATATTTTATGATAACTAACCAATTTATTAAAAGCAATAGGTGGTTCCTCAGCACTCTGCTATGGGCATTTATGGTCCTTAGTTTTGGATTAGTGGGCTGTAAGGATGATAATAAGAACGTCATCGAGACCATACCCTTTGATCCATCTAAACCTGTCGTGGTATCCGATTTTAGTCCTAAATCGGGAGGTATGGGGCAACGACTCGTGATCTATGGGCAAAATTTTGGAAATGACCCGACCCATGTACACGTACTTATTGGCGGAAAAGAGGCAAAAGTAATCAGTGTACTCGGAGAGTCACTCTACTGCCTAGTTCCAAGACAAGCCTTTCATGGCGACATTGAGGTCCGGGTCGGAGATCCAGCTCAACAGGTTGTAGGCAAATCTGCAAAACCTTTTGACTATCAACGCAAAATGGTTGTGTCTACCGTGATAGGGTACCGAAACTCACGTGGTGATGAACCATGGAGGGACGGGAAATTTAAAGATGCCGACCAAAGTAAAATGGCGAGTGGATTCTGGGAGCCTTCTTTTATGAAATTTGATCCCGTCAATCCCAAGCATCTTTGGATGACATTTGACAACAATAATGGACTATACTTGATCAATTTTGAGGATAGTACCGTAACCAAAAAGCGTTCAGATTTTGACCGTCCCCGTAGTATCGATTTTACGATTGATCATAAATACATGATTATAGCAGAAGACCGCGGTGGAGAAAATGACCGTGCGACGTACAGATTATCGCGTGATCGACAATGGCAGGATAGAGAAGTACTCACCACCTATCGGCAGTGCAATGGAGCCTCTGTTCATCCCGTTAATGGAGAAATGTACTTCAATAGCTACGAGAAGGGACAATTTTTTCGCTTCGATCTCAATAAATATTTTAATCAAGGACTCGGTGTCAAAGATTTTGAACAGTTATTTGTCGTTCACGATCCGCAATGGGAATATAAGATTTTGATCCATCCGACAGGCAACTACGCATACATTGTGGTCATCAACCAGCACTATATTCTTCGTGTGGATTACAATTGGGACAAAAAACAATTCAATCAACCGTATTTGGTTTGTGGACAACTTAGAGGAGCAGGTTATGAAGATGCGGTAGGTTCATCTGCCCGACTGAGAAATCCTTATCAGGGAGTCTTTGTCAAAAATCCAAAATATGTCGCTGATGGCAAAACCGATGAATATGATTTCTATTTTACAGATCAACAGAATCATGCTATCCGTATCCTGAAACCAGATGGGAGTGTGACCACTTTTGCAGGACGAGGCAGTTCCAGTATAAATGCTAATCCATATGGTTATGTGGATGGAGATCTGAGGCAGGAAGCACGTTTTGACAGACCTTCCGGTATCGCTTATAATGAAGCCGAAGGTGCATTTTACATTGGAGATCAATCAAATCGCCGAATACGTAAAATAGCACTTGAAGAAATGGATCAAAGTATTAACGAATAATCAGTGGTTTTCATAATGAAAAAATTTTTAATAATAGCGATGTTATTGCTCGGCTTTACCTGTAGTCTGTTGGCTCAAGAGATTGTCGAGATAACCGGTGTCGTCACTGATGCCCAAAAACAACCCTTAATAGGAGTGAGTATTTTTGTAACCGATTCACCTGGATTAGGTACGGTTACAGATAGCAATGGTCGGTATAAAATCAAAGTAGAAAGATATAAACGATTGACATTTTCGTATATCGGATATATCAAACAAGACGTGCTGATCAAAGATGTTTTTGCTATAAATATGACACTGGAAAAATCAGAAACCAGCGTGCTGGATGAAGTCGTGATAACAGGAACAGGTACCCAAAAACAATTGACCTCTACAGGAGCTGTCAGTAGTGTAAATGTCAATGACTTAAAGTCCAATCCCACCTCGAGCCTTTCTAATGCATTAGCAGGAAATGTACCAGGGGTAATGGCCATGATGCAATCTGGACAACCAGGCAAAAATATTTCCGAATTCTGGATTCGTGGTATTTCCACGTTTGGCGGTGGCACAGGTGCCTTGGTTTTAGTGGATAATATTGAGCGTAATATCAACGATATCAATATTGAAGATATTGAGTCCTTTTCCGTATTGAAAGATGCTGCCGTAACCGCAATTTATGGTTCCAGAGGAGCAAATGGAGTAATTCTGATCACGACTAAACGAGGTAAAGAGGGGAAAATCAATATCAATTTTAAAGATGAAACCATTTATAATACCCGTACGATCACCCCTCAATTTGAAGATGGTGTTACCTACGCTAATCTTTTAAATGAATCGCGTATCACCCGTAATCAGGCACCCATTTATCAGCCTGAGGAATTAGAAATTTTACGATTGGGCTTGGATCCAGATTTATATCCAAATGTAGATTGGCAAGATCTGTTGCTCAAAGATGGTGCGATGACTTATAGAGCCAATCTCAATATGAGCGGTGGTGGACCCACAGCGCGTTATTTTGCTTCAGGTAGTTATGTTGAAGAAGGTGGGATGTATAAGATCGATGAAACCTTGCGCAATGATTATAACACCAATGCAAACTTTAAACGCTGGAACTATCGTTTGAATACCGACTTTAATATCACCAAAACAACGGTCGCTAAAGTTGGTGTCGCAGGATCTCTAGACAAACGAAACAGTCCCGGCATGGGCGATGATGACTTCTGGGGTGTACTGTTTGGATATTCACCCATCCGTACCCCAGTGATGTATTCCAATGGCTATGTACCTGCTATAGGCACTGGTAACCAAACGAATCCATGGGTAGTCGCCACGCAGACCGGTTTTAATGAAAATTGGACCAATAGTATTCAGACCAATGTTTCCATCGAACAAAATTTCGATTTTATTACCAAAGGACTTCGGGCCAGAGGGATAGTCGGATTTGATACCAACAATAAAAGCAATATATCTCGCCGTAAATGGCCTGAGCAGTGGCGTGCCGAACGTGCGCGTGATGAAAATGGGAACCTCATTTTTACGCATGTGTCCAATCCCAGCGAAATGTTTCAAATGAGTAGTGCAGAAGGTGAAAGACGTGAATTTCTGGATTTAATGTTCAACTATGACCGGAGCTTTGGTCACCATAATATTGGCGGAGTGATTCGATTTACACGAGACGCATTGGTCAATACTGTAAACATCGGTGGCGATATCAAAAATGGAATTTCCAGACGCAATCAGGCGTTAGCAGGGAGGGTCACCTATAACTGGAAAAATAGATACATCACCGATTTCAATTTTGGTTACACCGGTTCTGAAAATTTCGCTATTGGACAGCAGTATGGTTTTTTTCCAGCAGTTTCTGCGGCCTGGAATATATCAGAAGAACCCTTCATCAAGGAAAACTTGGATTGGGTCAATATGTTTAAGATCCGTTATTCGTGGGGCCGTGTCGGCAATGATCAACTTAGAGTTAATGGCAATCAGGAGCGATTCCCTTATTTATACACTATTGAAGAGATCTGGCGCAGGAATAGTGACGGAAGCTTTGCTTTAGATGGTGCAGGCAACAGGATCCCAGATGGAGGCTATCAATGGGCTGACTATGGGTTCAATAGATACTATCAAGGAATGAAATATGCACAAGTAGCCTCACCTTATGTGACATGGGAAATGGCAACAAAACAAAATCTAGGATTCGATATCTCCCTATTTAAAGATAAGATTATTGCCAACCTTGATTTCTTCGATGAAGAGCGTACAGGAATCTATATGGAACGTAGATTTTTACCTGCGATCGTGGGGCTAGAGAGTACACCCCGAGCCAATGTAGGTGCGGTGCAGTCACGAGGATTCGACGGAAGATTTGAGTATAAGCAAACTCTTGGAGCATTCCATATTACCGCAAGAAGTAACATCACCTACAGCAAAAATGTCATTTTGGAGAAAGACGAAGAGAATAATGTATATGGTTATCAGAATGAACGCGGTTTTCGTGTCGATCAAGCTAAAGGATTAGTGGCCTTAGGTCTTTTCAAGGATTATGATGATATCCGCAACAGTCCGACCCAAACTTTCGGAAATTATCAGCCCGGAGACTTGAAATATAAGGACATCAATGGCGATGGAGTGATTGATGATGGCGACCGCGTGCCTATTGGCGCTACCAGAAGGCCAAATTTGATTTATGGTATCGGTGCTTCGGTCAGTTGGAAATCAATTGATCTGAATGTACATTTTCAAGGAGCAGGAAAATCTACTTTTTCCACCTACGGAAAGACCGTATATGCATTTAGTGAAGGGGAGTGGGGCCAAGTAATGAAAGGAGTAATGGGCGATAACCGTTGGATTTCTGCAGATATCTCTGGAGATCCAGCTACTGAAAACCCCAATGCCTCTTATCCACGTTTAAGTTATGGTCAAAACCCAAATAACTTTAGGGAGTCTACCTATTGGCTTAGAAACGGTCAATACCTTCGTCTCAAAACATTGGATATCGGTTACTCCATACCCAAGTCATTGGCTAATCGGATCAAGACCAATAACATCCGTATCTTTTTTGTTGGAAGCAATTTGCTGACTTGGTCAAAATTTAAGCTTTGGGATCCTGAACTTGCCAGCCCAAGAGGAGAAGACTATCCGCTGCCTAAATCATTTACGTTAGGTATCAATGTTAACTTATAAATTGAAGAGAAATGCAAAAGAAGATATATTCCATGGTATTATTGGTGCTATGCACCAGTATAATTTCCTCCTGTAAAAAAAATTACCTCGAATCTGATCAATACTTCAAAGATCGGATCACGATTGAAAAAGTCTTTAAAAGTAAAGTTTATACAGAAGAATGGTTAGCGCACGTTTTTGAAGAATTAAAGGGTGAGAATGTTGATGTTGCCAGTAAAGGACTGACACCGCATAATTTTGCCGATGATATGTACTATGGTGATCGGGATCGGGATTTTGACCCTTCAAAGAACGAGCTTTCTTATAACATGTTCAAAATGGGGCTTTATACTGAAAATGATAAACAAAGCAGTTGGACCCAGTGTTATCGAGGTATTCGCAATGCAACTACCTTTATTCATCATGTATATATGAATACAGAGATGACTGCAGCCGAGATTGAGGATTATCGGGGCCAAGCTCGTTTTGGCAGAGCCTATCTGTATTGGCTGCTCTTACGCAAATATGGTCCCATTCCCTTATTGCCCGATCAAGGAATCGATTATACAGAAAGCTATGACCAGATTGCTACAGCACGCAGTACTTATGAAGAGTGTGCGACATTCATTGCAGATGAGCTATTGCTTGCTGCAAAAGAAATGGAAAAATTGGGCATGAATCGTGGTCAAGATGGTTCCGCTCGTCCGAGTTGCGGGGCAGCATTGGCCACACGTGCCAAAGTCTTGCTCTATGCCGCCAGTCCGTTAGCAAATGGAAACACATCAAGTTTTGCATCCAGATTAATCGATGATACGGGCAAAAAGTTGCTGTCAGCTGATTATCAAGAAGAAAAATGGGCAAAGGCTGCAGCCGCAGCTAGAGATGTCATTGAGCTGGGCGTATATAGACTGTATTGGGTTCCGATTCAACAAACTGGCGACGATGCAACCGTTGTACCACCCAAAGACAATAATTTTTCAGAAAAAAATTGGCCAGAAGGTTGGGCGAATATCGATCCCGCAAAATCCTATGCGCAAGTGTTTGACGGTACCCTGCAAGCCTCCGGAAATCCGGAACTGATCTTCACAAGAGGTAACAATCAAGACGGTGAGAGTATTGCAGCTATGGTCATCCATCAGTTGCCGCGTTCTGCAACCGGATGGAATACCCATGGGCTCACGCAAAAGCTTGTCGATGCCTATTATATGAATGATGGGAAAGACGCTCCCGGTAAAGATATCGAGATCGGACGTGGTAATGGATCAAATCGTTTAAGCGGTTATGTATCAGCTGATGACTATAAATCAGGGAAATATAAGCCCTTGAGAGAAGGAGTTTCGTTACAATATGCTAATAGAGAGCCACGCTTCTATGCTTCTGTTGCTTACAATGGTAGCTTCTGGACCTTGCTCAATGAAACCTTGGAACGCAACCGCAATCAGCAAGTATTTTATTATCGCGATGATACCAAGGGCAATGGATTCAATTCTTCCAATGCCTATTGGTTAAGAACGGGTTTTGGAGTGAAAAAATTTGTTCATCCTAGTGATACCTACGAAGGAGGAAGTGCAGCACGTGTCATTTCAAAAGCCGAACCGGCCATTCGTTACGCGGATATTTTGTTGGGCTATGCTGAGGCGCTAAATGAACTCAGTGGTTCCTACAATATTCCATCATGGCGAGGTGCAACGTATGCGATCAGTCGGGATATCAGCCAGATGCAGCGCGGTATTCATCCGGTTCGAATTCGGGGTGGTGTCCCTGATTATCCCGCTCCGGTATATAGCAGCAAAGTGGAGTTAAGAAAAGCACTAAAGCGGGAACGTTTTATTGAATTGATGGGAGAGGGCCAGCGCTACTACGATCTCCGTCGATGGATGGATGCGCCGATTGAAGAAGCTTTACCTATTTATGGTTGCAACATCTTGATGAATGCTCAGGAACGGGACCTCTTTCATAGACCCGTAGCCGTTTGGACACTTAAAACAACCTTTGCCGATAAAATGTGGTTTTGGCCGATCAGTCACAGTGAACTGAAACGTAACAAACGACTCACACAAAATCCGGGTTGGACTTACAATGATTAAAGATAGATGAGCTTGAACTTATAAAAATAAATTGTCCCATGAAGAAAATATATATACAACTCTTGCTACTCGCTATACTGCTCGTATTTAGCCGATGCAATGATGAGTGGAAAGATGAACAATTTGAAAATTTTGTTTCATTTAAGGCCCCTTTGACAAGTGAAGGTGTCTCTAATATCTATGTGCGGTATAAAGGAGATCAGAAGACGACTTTCATGTTGCCGATGATCGTTAGTGGATCGACCATCAATGATCAAAATATGACCGTTCAAATTCGTGTAGATACCGATACATTGAAAGTGCTAAATTATGAACGCTTTCAAAATAGAGCGGATTTTTATTATCGCGAGCTCACCAGTCAATACTTTTCCATGGCTCCAACAGTCCATATAAAATCAGGTGAAAGCACTGCTTTAATGCCGATCGACTTTACGCTCAAGAATATTGATATGGTCGATAAATGGGTGCTCCCGCTAACCATCGTGGATGATCCCTCCAACAGTTATCAAGTTAATCCAAGAAAGCACTACCGAAAAGCCTTATTGCGGATCTACCCCTTTAACAATTACTCAGGAACTTATAGCGGAACTGCATTAAAAACAAATATGGAAGGCTATGAAAATGAAACGCCAATCGTTAAAAGTGAAATTCGCAGTTATGTAGTTGACGAAAATACCATTTTCTTTTACGCAGGAAATATCGATGAGGAACGACAAGATCGGGGTAAATATAAAATTTATGCCACTTTTAATGAAACTGGTGGGGTCAGCTTTCGTGCTGATAATCCCAATATCAATTTTAAAGTAAATAAAGATGCCAGCTATACCATTTCAGAACAGAAGGATGCGGTTCGCCCATATCTATTGCATCGCTACATTGCCATCAATAATATTGACTATCAATTTACCGATTATACCATGGTTCCAAATGTTGATATTAAATACAAGGTCACCGGTTCATTGATTTTACAGCGGCGGTTGAATACCGAGATTCCCGACGAAGATCAGTCAATCGAATGGTAAAAAGAAAGACCACACGGATCCATGTGAAAAAGTGTTTACTGATTTAGTTTGTACAGAATGCGGAGTGTCAAAGCTTCGCATTTTTTGTGGAATCTAAGTGATCATGCTACATATTTTTCCATGGATTCCACAAAACTACACCATCATTAAATCTGAAAAGGAGTAGCCTTGTGAAAAATGGAATTTGAATATTTTTTACATGTGCTCGATCGATCGTTATCGATTTAGGATCGGTTCGTTTGTCTGTGCCAGGCGCTGTGAACCATTATTGGCAGGGCAAGAGATATCATCCGTTGCGTCATAGATTAATGTTTGACCTTCCTTTATCAATCCTTCCGGCACATAAATTTGAATACGTGTTACACTGTAACCACTCGGGAAATACCGAATATAGTAACCATCTGGATGTAAAGTCCAAATTCCGCTTGGCGTATCTGTTCTTGGAGGAGCCATACCCGCCAAAATTGCATACTGCTCAAACTCTTCATAAGAGTAATTGCCAGAGGACACGAGATTTCTGATGTTATTTTCTGCTTCAAAGACGGCACGTAGCGATGCTGGTAATTGATCTTTTGCAGCTTGCATAGCATCAAAAGGTAAAATCCCCAATGCACCTCCCTCCAGTTGCAGTAACTGTTTTGGTGTGAGCAAGATTAAGGCAGTTTCCTTGACAGATCCTGCATAGTCAATAAATTTAGTTCGTGCAATGATGGTCCATAAAAGCATTTGAATATCACTTTGCTCAACCTCAGGGTGTTGTTCTGCACTTTTGAGTATCGCCACCACGACATCTCTTTTTTTGCCTAATGTAGGAGCATACATGTAACCATCACCTGATGATGGGGCGTGCGTACCAGCTTTCAGACAATAACTTTTGTTGGTCATCTCATAATGACCTGCCTGTAGGATAAAACCATCCTTCCCATTACGGGATAGTTCCTGTAATGGTTTGTATATCGCATCATGTTGAAAATCTGGCATCTGTTCTCCCTTTCGGTCCACATCTTCAAAATTTGTCGTGATCGCTTCTGGTTCCTTTAAGAGTTTATCCAAACCTAAAACTTGCGCTCCCTTGCTCGTTGCAGCCTTACTTACTTTATTGAGTAAGCCACCAAATTGTGCCGATACAGCATGTGTGCTGAATATTAAACAACAGGAAACTGATATTTTTAATACCGTTTTCAGAATTTTCATAAGGATTATATTTTAGTTAGGTTTATTTTTTGGTAAAGTACTTCTTTAGTCATATATAGATCGTATCATTTTATATCATAAAAATAATTTCTGGCATTCAAAATCAATATTGTCATTACAACTTTTCGAAACATATATCAATGATAATAGATTATAAATCTAGTGATATTTTTTTGTGAAATAAAAAACTGTCCCAATAATTACTGGTCACAATATCAAGTATCAGCGTTAGAAAATACAGTAGAATGCGATTGCTATCTTTAATAATCTGAAAAATATTTCTTAGTTTTATTTAGTCCGATTGCGGATCATCGTCACCAAATACTGAAATCTGTTACCTAAATGTCCCCTCATGAAAAAAATATTTGCAACCTATTGTTATCTTGTTTTTTTAGGTTTCTTTTTTTTATCACCAATCTCTCCGGTAAGAGGTCAGGACAGTATGCATATAAGACGAGATACGTTAAAGGCAGATTTTGTGACCCAGATGGGAACCTTTTTTAAAGAATCTTCAAAGAAAAGCTTGATAGATCTGGAACAAGATCGAGCAATCATTAGGCAGAATAAGATTTTTGAAGAAATCAAAATTATTTCGAGGCAGGCTGGCGCATTTTTGAAAAAGGGATTTGATACCGTTTCTCTAAAGTTGGAATTGGATCAGATTGCCGCTTGGCACAAATTATCTCAAGATGGGGTGTTTGAAAATAAAGGTTCCTCACAAACCTCTCGAAATTTAACAACGACTTTTAATATATTAAATGCGTTGCAAATGGAAGTTAAAGGTTATAAGCGAAATGTAGATCATTATCAATCACAGTTAGTCAATTATCGATTACAGATCGACTCGCTGACTAATGACAAATCGTTGTTCACCCTATCACACGATTCCTTGGAGTTAAGTTTATATTTGAGCAGACTTAAGATATTGGCTAAAGAAATATCGCCTGTTAACGAAAAGCTCAGTCAAAATATTAATGGAATACAGATCGTACAAAACCTTGTCAATCTCGAACTTCTGAAATTGGAAACAGATATGGATGAAATTCGTTATTATCAGCAGCAGATTTCAGATAAGAGTTTTGCCAAAGAATTTGCTTCCCTTTGGGAAAAAAGTAAGTACGACCGTCCTCTCGAAGAAATATTTCATTTTTCCATCCTGAAAGCAAAGCTGCTCATGGCTTATTATATAAAAGCAAATTGGGGAAAGCTTATGGTTTTATTCATCAGTATTGGAATGGTGATTTTATACTTATTTTCATTAAAAAATGGAATAAGAGAGCAAAGTGGTGCTGATGCTGAAAATAGTATGTTGCTAAGTGCTCCAATTTGTTCGGGAACTGCTATCGCTTTAGCCATAGGGCAATTTTTATTTACCGATCCTCCCTTTGTGTTTTCAACCATTATTTTGTTTACTACCGCTTTATTGATCACTATTATTTTTCGTCATCATATCTCAAAATATTGGATGGTTATCTGGTTATCGATATTGACCCTCTATTTATTGGCAGCAATGGATAATTTTATCTTACAGGTCTCTCGTCCGGAACGTTGGGGAATGATCATCATAGCCGTATTTGGTACTCTGATAGGCGTATTGGTACTGTTTTTTAAAAAACAACATCGCACACTTCAGGAGCAATGGATTTTGTTTCCCATCTGTTTGATGGTGATTATGGAGGTGATGTCAATTGCTTTAAATATTTTGGGTCGGCTTAATATTGCGAAGGTCTTGATGGTTTCTGGTTTACTGAATGTCGTAGTTGCCATTGTTTTTCTTTGGGTGATACGTTTAGTAAACGAAGGATTAACCTATGCTTCGATGATCTATAAAAAGCAAGAAAGAAGATTATTCTATATCAATTATAATAGGGTAGGGAAACGGGCTCCCGTATTTTTTTATACCATCCTGATAGCAGGTTGGTTTATATTGTTTGGACGCAATTTTTATGAATTCAAATTACTTGCTGAACCATTTAATGAATTATTTTATAGTGAGCATCAATTAGGGAGTTATACATTTTCTCTATATAATATCCTCATTTTCTTTTTGATTATGTTCAGTGCAACCATGCTTTCAAAAGTGGTTTCTTTTTTTGCCTCAGATCCACAGTGGAGAAACCACGATGAAAGAAAGGAAAACAAGTTTCATATCGGAAGCTGGATCCTCTTGGTTAGGATCAGTATCATCGTATTGGGACTTTTCTTGGCTTTTGCTGCAGTTGGCATACCTGTGCAGCAAATTACGTTGATTATCGGCGCACTAGGAGTCGGTGTTGGATTTGGACTGCAAACACTTGTTAACAATTTAGTGAGCGGTCTTATTATTGCTTTTGAAAAACCAGTGAATGTCGATGATCTGATCGAAATTAGCGGACAGTCAGGTAAGGTCAAGTCGATCGGGTTTAGAAGCAGTGTCATTGCCACGGCCGATGGCGCAGACCTCATCATGCCCAATGGAGACTTATTAAATTCTCATGTGATCAACTGGACACTGGGTGGCATGAGGAAGCGTGTTCATATACGGGTGGAAGTGCAATATGGGACAGACTTGGAAAAGGTCAGGACATTATTATTAGATAGTATGGAGCTAGATGACCAGATCTTAAAAAATCCTGCGCCAGACATACAGTTCGGAGAAGTTTCTGCCCAATTTGTTGCCTTGGAAATCTATTTTTGGGTGAAAACGATAAAAGATTCGGGACAGGTGAAAAGTAATTTGATTGCTACTATCAACAAGATTTTTCAAGCAAATGGAATACATTTAGCGGTCCCTGCACAAGATATTTATTTGAAAAATCCGTCATCATGAAATTCTGATCACAAAATGAAAGATAGCAATGATCTCACTGTATGTAAAAAAAGAGCTGCATGTATGAAACGCAACTCTTTTTGTGCAATTATTTCTTGACCATTAGAGCGGTCTGATCCATATGTTTCTAAAGTTGACGAGATCACCGTGATCTTGTAGTACAATTGGACCTGGACCATGCACTAACCTTTTTGGCATGCCGATATATTCTGTAGTACCCTCGATCTGTGTATTATATTGTACTACAACTCCGTTATGTAGCAATGTCACCATACCCTTCTTGATCAGAACACCATCCGTATTAAAACGAGGAGCGGTATATAAGATATCATAAGTATGCCATTCGCCAGCCGGTTTGACAGCAGTCACAAGAGGAGGTTGTTGCTTGTAAACGGAGCCCGCCTGACCATTGACGTAAGTAGGATTGTTGTTATTGTCCAAAACTTGAATTTCATAATGACCCTGTAAAAATATACCACTATTTCCACGTCCTTGCCCTTGGCCTTTAATTACTTCTGGGCTTTTCCATTCGACATGTAATTGAAAATCTTCAAAGTTCTGTTTGGTCTGGATATCTCTCGTATGTGGAGTAGATATCAAAACCCCATTTTTGACTTGCCAAGGCGCCTGTTGACTTGTGTTTTTAGAACTCACCCATTGATTCAGGTTAGCGCCATCGAAAAGAACAATAGCATCTGAAGGGGCTTGATTAGCAGCAGTCGTGACCGTGCGTAGCGTAGGCGTGTAAAATTCGGTATCTTCAGGTTGAAATTTGGTTTGAGCGTACGTTAATGTACTCATTAAACTCAAGCAAAAAATACCGCTGATCTGAAATATCTTGTTCATACTGTTATAGATTGATTTAACGTAAATATAGGTATTCGGAGATAAAAATTGAAAAGTTCAATAAATTGAGAGTTTAAAGACATCCATGTTAAATAAACTCTTCTTTTTTCTAAATGTCAGAAAGATAGTCCGATCATCGGTTGCACGTCAAAAAGCATTCTCGCTAAAATTGTAAAATGTTAATGTTATTTGATTTTCAGCTTGTTATGTGCGAGTTAGGTGAAAAAACAAAAGGTTTTCAAACGGGGAGAATGAAAACCTTTATAACCAATTATAAACCTAAATTATGATGATACAAATATAGTGTTATTTATACACTAAGTCAAATCTTTTTTAATATTTTTTTTAAAAAAGATTTGTCATCCCTCTTAAATTGTGGTTTTAAACGTCCAGAAGCAGCTAATAATCTATTTATAACCATGTTTTACCGTGATATTCGTTTCTTTTTTATTTCTTTGTATTACTGAATACAGATCGCTACATCGGTTTTTTTTAATTCCTGCGGTAAATGAGTTCGTTCAATTTACAGTTTTAAAAGGCATAGTAGGAGGTAAGTGATATGGATAGATAGGGATTGGTTTAAAGAATATGGATGATGAAGACGTTAAAAGATTTAATAAATAAGGAAGAGTTTGGTTGGGGATTGGTAAAAACGTGGATGAAAGGATCGAAGAATAACTTTGAGATTTTGCCAAAAAATCCAAAACGTGCCGATGAGGAATTGTTACGCTTGCAGATATCCACGAAGTCTCCAGTTGGTGCCATCGTATTTGAGACAGGAGGGATCCTTATTGACCATGGTTGGTTACGGATTTTAGGTTCAGGTTCCACCAAACTCAATAGAGGTATTATGGAATGGAATAAAGGAAAAACATATGTCAACGAAGGAGAAAAGGGCGGCTACCTATTCATTGCAGATGATATTATCGGAGGATATTATGCCATCAATGCAGGTGAGCTGGGCGATGATATAGGTAAAATATATTATTTTGCTCCCCACACTTCCACTTGGGAAAGCTTAGCTTGCGGTTATGCGGACTTTGTCAACTGGTCTTTAAATGGTGATCTGGATTTATTTTATCAAGGCTACAAATGGGAGTCATGGAAGCAGGATATTGCCAACGTTAATGGAGATCAAGTCTATGCACATTTGACCGCGGAGGAGCAAACCAGTGCGCAGTCCAGCCAGAGAAAATTGGTTGCCACAGAGCATCAGGTCAAGCTCGCATTGCAAGCAATATAATGTACAGCAAAAGGTTTTTTCAATTTTAATTCCAGACAGCAATAACTCCCCTAATTTTCAAATCGTAGATGATTGTTGGATGACCATTTTTTTTCTAAAATATATCGAGGCCTTTTAAAAGATTGAGTTGTCTTGGCAAGGAGTACATGATGTGTTAAGGTGCAAAAAAATGGATTTATATGAAAAAACAAAAGGTTTTCAAACGGGGAGAATGAAAACCTTTATAACCAATTATAAACCTAAATTATGATGATACAAATATAGTGTTATTTTTACACTAAGCAAAAGTTTTTTTTATTTTTTTTATCCTGTTGCTTTTATCATGATAGGCGTTTCTAATTATTTTAATTGATATATCGCGATCATGTCGTATTTTAGATCTATTCAGCGTAGTAATATTTATGAATAAAAAAATAGAAAATCCCTCGGTGGATCAACAGTTGAATTCGACTTTAGACCCAGCATATTGGAATTCAAAATGGCAAGACAATCAAATCGGTTGGGATATTGGATATGCTTCTCCAGCGATATGTGCCTATATGGACCAGTATCCAAATAAAGATGCTCAGATCCTGATTGCAGGCTGTGGCAATGCGTACGAAGCCGCATATCTACTTGAGCATGGTTTTAAGCATATCACTTTAATTGATTTTGCTCCTGAGGCAATCAAAAGGGTCGCTGCTAAATTTGCAGATCATGCAACAGTAAACGTGGTCTGCACAGATTTTTTTGAACATGAAGGGCAATATGACCTGTTGTTGGAACAAACCTTTTTTTGTGCTATTGCGCCAGATCGGCGTGCCGACTATGTACAAAAAGTATCCTCCTTGCTCAAGCCAGATGGTAGGCTCGTCGGTGTACTTTTTGATCAATTATTTGCAAATCCAGGTCCTCCATTTGGCGGAGATCTTGTGTCCTATCAAAAACTATTTGCTCCTCACTTTATATTACAGACCATTGAAAAGTGCTATAATAGTATAAAACCCAGAGCAGGTAAAGAAGTTTTTGTTAATTTTTTGAAAAGATAATCCGTGAATAGCATCATTGGATTATGGTTTTCTCCCATACAGTAAAAGTCGCTTAAAAGCATATAAAGCAGGAAATTGAGAAAATTTTAGTTCAATACGTTTTTTATATTCAGCAATAAATTCTTCCTTTTGATCGCCCTGCAATCGATCCATATAAGGAATTAAGGCAGATCCAGATATAAAGTCCAATAGATCTTGTGCATGTTCTGCTAGGATTGGGTAGACCTTTTGAATGATCTGCATGTGGGTCAGTCCGCCATGAAACATGATCGTGGCGTATTCATCGATGCTCAGCATCGGCGATTCTCTTTTCCAGCCCTGTAAGTAACTTTTAAAAGGCTCTTCATCGACCAGTTTCAATAAGATTTGATTTAAGACGTTATCCGATTGCATGGGCATTTGAATAGCTATTTGACCGTGCGGATTCAGTAGTGCTATCAACTTTGGAAATAGTACATCATGCTGATCGGACCATTGTAAAGCAGCATTGCTGAATATCAAGTCCCATTTTTCCTTACTGTCCACGACATCTTCGGTCGCAGCCTGTTTAAAGGATAATCTGTCGTGCACAAATTGTTTCGACTCTGCAAGCATAGCTTCAGAAGAATCAACACCTGTAAATTGTGCCGTTTTAAGCTTGCTTGCTAAAATAGAAGTCTGTTCGCCGGTACCGCAACCGATATCGATCGCATGTTGTTGTTGCTCTGGGGTAATGAAAGCAATTAAATCATAGAAAGGTTGATATCGGATATCTTTAAACTGATTATAAATTTCGGGATTCCAGTTCATGTTTTGCAAATTATTTTTGACCAATGTACAGATACCTTCATAAAATAAGGGAGGGTTTTCCAGATCTAAGAATTCACCATACCATCATTATTTCCTCATATGTGTACCACTTCCATTATAAGTTTGAAAATCAATTTTTGTTTTTTCCGCAATACTATTTCCATTACAATGAACATAAGATCGTTGCTCGCAAGCATGAAAGAAATGCTTTATATATATAGTGAGGGCATTGATTAGTAGGTTGTTGTCATTTTTAGGAATATAATGAAATGACAAAATGTCTTTTTAGAAAATATTTTTAAGACATTTTGTCTACATTGGGTTGTTTTTATAATTTGGTATGGGAATTGAAATATGCTTATAAATTGATATAAAAAAAATAATACATAACTAATAAAAGGAGGATAAAAAAATGGCATTAATTAAATTTCCAACAAAAAGTTTGAATACAGATTCTGTAAATCCATTTGTAAGTACAGTATTTGATAATTTGTTTAATGATTCTTTTATTTCAGATCGATTAATCTCTCGCGTTCCTGCGGTTAATATTTCTGAAACAGAAAAAGCGTTTCGTATTGAACTAGCAGCTCCAGGATTGTCGAAGTCAGATTTTAAGATCAATGTGGATAAAAAAATTATCACCATTTCTGCAGATAAAAAAGAAGAATCAGTAAGTGATGAGAAATTATTTAGTAAAAGAGAGTTTAATTATACCTCTTTTTCAAGATCCTTTGCATTGCCTGAAACCGTAGATCACAGTAATATTGATGCGCTGTATGAAGACGGTGTACTCGTAGTGACAGTAGGTAAAAAAGAAGATTCAATTGTAGCAAAACGGTTAATAGAAGTTAAGTAATAGGTGTTTATTAAAAAAAAGCTTGCAGGATGATTTCTGCAAGCTTTTTTTTATGCGTTTATTTCTACGTAATCGTCCGACTTTGGTATTTTCTTGATAAAATGACTCCATTCATTTGGGATTGGGGTTAACTTTCTTTTTTCTAAATCTAACCAGGCCCCATCCACAATTACGGTAGCACTTTTGGTGCCATCGGCTTTAAATACAACATGTCGGAATGAAAAACGACTGTTCGTTACATTATATTGCGTCAATTCCACTTCAACATAGATCTCCTCGTCAAGATGAATTTCTCTATGATAAAGTAGTTCTTCTCTAAATAAAATGGGGCCGATTTGATGGATAGCAAATTGATTAAGCGATAATCCGATCCCGTTTAGCATATTGCTTCTCGCTTGAGCACAAAAATCTGCATAAGCAGAATGGCGTAAATGTCGATTTGGATCGATTTGGGCCCACAGTACCTGACCTCTAAAAAATACTTTATCCATATGATGATATTTTTTTGATTTAAACTAAAGTAGTGAATAAAATAATATTATTTTCATAGCTGTATTGTAACATTTGACAAAATGCTGCACTAATCCTGTATAGTATATTTTTTTAAGGCAAAGAGTCTAAATAGTTAATGGTAAAGCCAGACGAACAACAATTTTTGAAACAAATAGAAAAAAATAAAGGTGCTATCATCAAAGTGTCGCGTATGTATATGGACAATTTGGAGGATCAGCAAGATTTATTTCAAGAAATTGTGATGCAGTTATGGCGATCATATGGTTCTTTTCGACAAGAAAGCTTGTTCTCGACCTGGTTATATCGTGTCGCTATCAATACCGCCCTCATGTACTTCAAGAAAGAAAAAAGAAGACCAGATCAGCACGAGTTGACTTTGGATATTGATGTGGAAGAAGAGTTTGATACAGAAAGAAAGGAAGAGCAGCTGCGTTATTTTTATCAGGCTGTGCAGCATATCAATCCCGTAGAAAAAGCATTGATTTTTCTATTTTTGGAGGGGCAAAGCCATCGTGAGATCGCTGTCAATCTCGGTATCTCTGAAGTCAATGCGCGTGTAAAATTGAATAGAACAAAAGAAAAGTTGCAACAGATTATTAAAACACAAGGTTATGAATTTTGATGAATTAAAAGAACAATGGAATAATCAAACTGAAAATAATTTCGAGGTTGATCCCAATCTTAGTCACTATAAATCAGTGGGAAGTATACTTGTGAAATTAAGGAAGAATATAAAGACGGAATTTATATCCTGGCTATGTGCGATTATTTTTTTATTGGTATTACCCAATTTAGAAGTGTACCAGATTACCGGATATGCGAAGGTCGCCTACTATTGCATCTTATTCCAGATGTGTCTATCCAGTATGTTTTATTATAAAAAGTTTTTCTATTTCTATAAATCGACCAAACAGTTTGAACTGTTGAGCTCTCGGGAAAATTTGCTGAAATTATATTACGATTTAAAGTTTTCTATCGAAACCTACAAGATGTCATCCTACTTGTTATTGCCGCAGGGTCTCCTGATCTGTTTTATTTTTTTCTCGCTCGGTCACTCTGCAGAGTGGGTGGATAAGATTTATCATTTCGGAGAAACCTGGAAAAATGATTCGTCTTTTATTATTTTCTTGGTGCTAGGGATTTTTGCAGGTTTAGTTTCTTTAGTTATTTGCATTGAGTCTATGAGTTACTATTATTATGCTAAATATTTAAAGATGATCAAAAATAATATAGATGCTTTGGAAGAAGAGGTGGAACTTTAAAAAATACTTTTAACACGTTGATGACTGATCATGTTGCAATAAATTAGATATGTAGGCAGGGTTTTTGTAACTTGAAGAAATTATCGAAGATGGTTTTATGATGCAGAATTCAGCTAAGAAATTACAACGAAGTTCCCATATTATTAGCGTGCTAGCGAAATATGGCTTTCGTGATATATTAAATAGACTTCCTTGGAATACCAATAAAACTTCCTTAGAAATCGGGATAGATGTCACAAACATCTCGGTTTATAGACGAATTCGTATGGCTTTAGAAGAATTGGGCCCTGCATTTGTTAAATTGGGCCAATCTGCCTCCACACGAGAAGGGCTATTACCTCAAGAACTGATCGAAGAATTGCGATTCTTAGAAGATCGTGTCGACCCCTTTACCATAGATATCAGAAGCTATATAGAAGAAGAACTGGAAATCAATTTTGATGAACATTTTTCAGCTATAGAGCCAGAACCCTTTGCTGCGGCATCTATTTCTCAAGTCTACAGGGCAAAACTGATCGACGGTCAAGATGTGGTGGTAAAAGTGAGAAGACCTCAGGTTGATGAAGTCCTAAAAACAGACTTGTCCCTCATGCGAGATATCGCCCGCATATTAGTGGGGTACAGTGAACCGCTACATAATCTCAACTTACCTTTGATCGTTGATTCCTTTGCTGCGACTCTAATACAGGAGATTTCTTTATTGAATGAGCGATATAATATCGAACGATTTGCTAAAAATTTTAAGGGCAATGATAAAATTACTGTACCCAAAGTTTACCCTCAGATAAGTTCCGATCGGATTTTGACCATGGAGTTTATAGATGGTGTGAAAGTGACCGATAAGGATCAATTGAAGTCCATGGGCCTGGATCTGGAAGAGATCGTAGATAATGGTATCAATCTTTATTTGGAACAAGTGATCGTACATGGTTTTTTCCATGGAGATCCTCATCCCGGTAACTTAATGGTGCTCCCCAATGGAAAACTGGCCTTTATTGATTTTGGAAATATGGGCAAATTGTTGTCTATCGACCGACAAAACTTAGAAGAATTTATCCAAGCTGCGGTTTCTTCCAATGCTGTCCATCTCGCAGACACCATAGAAGATGTTGCTATTGTAAGTAGTATTCCCGATCGTGCCCGTTTTGAACGCTCGTTATATGAGATTTTTGACCTTATTGATAATGTTTCGTTAGGCGATATCAGTCTAGAGTTTTTATTTGATAAATTATGGGCGATCATAGGTGATAACCGGCTTTATTTTCCAGAATACATCTATCAATTAATCCGTGGTATATCATTGATGGAGGGTATCGGTCGCCAGCTCAATCCGCATCTAAATATCATGAAAAGTATCAAGCCATTTGCCAACCGTATTATGCGGGAGCGGATGGATCCGAGGTACCTGTTTGAAAAAGGAAAAAATAAAGCTTTTTCATTTGTTCGTGATATTGAAAAACTACCGGACGATCTCAGAAGTTTATTTAGACAGATCAAACTCGGTAATTTTACCCTCAATCATCATTTGATCAGCGCCAAGTCTTTTACTCAAATATTGAGAAAGGGAGTCAATCGCATTGTCATCGGTATTATGGTTTTATCCCTCAATATGCTGGCTGGGATGGTTATAATAGCACATGTCGAACCCAAATTTTTAGGCATTCCCATCTGGGCATGGGTATTTTTAGCAACTTCTTTTTCGCTGTCCATTTACCTATTTGTCGCCATGGTCCGTGCCAAAAATCGAGACTAGTTTATATCAGTTTGAAATGAAAAAATAATATGATAGATATCAATTTAGAAAATAAAAAAGCATTAGTTGGAGCAAGTTCTGGAGGAATAGGCTGTGCTATTGCGCAGCAACTCGCCTTACATGGCGCTTCGGTCACCCTAATGGCTAGAAATGAAGATAAATTAAAAATAGCATTAGCCACCTTAGATCGCAGTAGGGGACAGACACATCGTTATCTTGTTGTTGATTTTAATAATTTCGAAGAATATAAGATCGCCATATCTCATTATTTTAATGATCATGTGGTTGATATTTTAATCAATAATACCCATGGACCAAAAGCAGGGACCATTGCTGCACAATCCTTAGAAGACTATCAGCGTGCGTTTGATCTGTTGTTTAAGACACATTGTTACACCACCGAGTTAGCATTGCCCCATATGAAAAATAAGGGATTTGGTCGTATTATCAATGTATCCTCGTTGACAGTAAAAGAACCGATGTCCAATCTGGTTTTGTCCAATACAGTCCGTACAGCATTGATGAGTTGGAGTAAATCATTGGCAAAGGATGTCGCTTCAAACCATATTACGGTGAATAGCATATTGACAGGTCTTTTTGATACCGCGCGTATTCAGTCGTTGACACAGATGGATGCCGACCGTCTCGATATTTCATACGATGAAGCTCTGGCTTTGCGGTTGAAGCAAGTGCCGATGAATCGATTGGGTAAACCAGAAGAGTATGGTTACCTCGTAGCTTTTATCTGTTCTCAATATGCCAATTATCTCACCGGATCAAATATCCCTTTGGACGGCGGGATGTTAAATGGCTTTTAAAATAAATTTTTAGTAAATAGACATCAAGGATTAAAATAGATAAAACGATTGTATGTAATGCTTGACAATCGATTTTTTTGTCATCAATTTAAATTCCGATACTCAACAGGCGTAACGCCTGTTTTTTGTTTAAAAAGTCTAGTAAAATGTTGTGGATATTTAAATCCCAAATCATAGGCAACCTCACTGATCGATTTAGAATTGTCAAAAATTCGTTCTTTCGCCACATTGATCACTTTGGATTGAATATATTCTTGTGCAGACACTCTCGTTTCTTTTTTAATCAGATCGCCAAAATAATTAGAAGATAGGTTCAGCTCTTCAGCGCACCAAGAGACAGACGGCAAACCGATGTTTTGAGGCTTATCAGAAGAAAAATAATGATCCAATACTTGTTCAAAACGCTCCAAAACCCCCTTATTGACATTTTCTCTTGTAATAAACTGGCGATCATAAAATCGGGTGCAATAATTCAAGAACAATTCAATATTTGATACAATTAATTGCTTGCTATGTTTATCAATAGCGTGCTGCAACTCATATTCAATTTTGGAAAAGCAATCCTGGATAATCTTTCTTTCCTGTTCCGTTAAATGCAGTGCCTCATTCACCCCGTAAGAGAAAAAATGATAATCGCCTATGTTTTTTCCTAGTGAAGTACCGGCAATTAAATCAGGATGGAAAACCAAAGCAATGCCTTGTGGCTGATAATATTCATCCTTATTTTCCCCAATAACTTGTCCTGGAGCAAGAAATATCAAGGTACCCTCCTCATAATCGTAATGATCCAATCCATAGCGTAAATCGCCGCAATGTATTTTTTTGAGAAAGACGGTATAGAACTCATAACGAAGTCGTTTGAGCTTTCGTGGTTCAGCCTTATCCAGATCAACCACGCTTACCAGCGGATGCAGTGTTTCATTATTATTAAAGGCATTATATTCCTTAATATTTCTGAAGTTGATAATATCTTCCATTACTCAAATGTTTAATTTCGATAGACAAATTTACAAAATCATTCCCCGTGTTTTGTGCTAGTCTATACATATCAGTGATTTTGGTAGGTAAAACCGTAATCCGTATAAGCAGTAAGTTAATAATTACGGACAACTTTGTACTACCATAGTTTGAGAGCGTGATCTCAGGATGCAAATTATATAATCGGATGACAAATAAAAGGAACTGGAAGATGCAAATAGTACTTTTAATAGCGATGGTCTTGATCTCCTGCACTTCTGCGCAGCGGAAAGAGATCAATACTGGCCGATCATCAAATATAAAACCCGAAAAGACATTAATTGTTTATTTGTCCCGAACCAACAACACCAAAGCCGTTGCCGAAATTATCCAACAAAATGTAGGTGGCAACTTGGTTGCTTTGGAACTGGAAACACCGTACCCCGAACATTATCAGACAACGGTAAAGCAAGTAGCCGAAGAAAACAGGATAGGCTTTCTGCCTCCCCTCAAAACGAAGATTGACAACATTCAAAAATACGAGGTGGTCTTTGTCGGTTTTCCAACGTGGGGAATGCAGTTGCCTCCACCGGTAAAAAGCTTTTTAAATCAATATGATTTAAGCGGTAAAAAAGTAATTCCGTTCAATACCAATGCCGGCTATGGTATCGGCAGCAGTTTTCAAATGGTAAAAAAATTATGCCCGAACAGTGAGGTATCCGACGGCTATACTGTTAAGGGTGGTGCTGAACGAGATGGGACTTTATTTGTAATGGAAGGCGAAAAGGAAGTGGAGGTTCATACACAAGTAATGAAATGGCTGCATACAATTGGTTTGGTTAAATAATCTTTGACTCCTTGGTGCCCTAAGCCGTAGATCTTTGTAAAAGCCAAAAGATAAAATAAATACTTAAAAAACAGATAAATATGAAAACAATTATTCTCGGATTATTCATCATCGTTATGAGTGCACAAACTGCATTTTCACAAAGTACTCCGCAAGAGCAGGAAATCATTAAACTATCCAAAGACAAGTGGCAATGGATGGCAGACAAAAATGTAGATACGCTGACAACCTTATTTCACGAAAAATCTGTCTTTGTACATATGGGCGGAGCATGGGGGAAAGAGCGTGAAATAGATGTCATTAAAAGTGGAGGTATTTGGTACAAAAAGGCAGATATACATGACGTATCGGTCAATATCATAGGAAGCACAGCGATTCTCCTGAATAAGATTACATTATTAGCAGTGGTAGGCGGAAATGAAGTAACTAACCCTTTTATGGTGACGGAGGTATATCAGAAACAAGCAAATGCTTGGGTGTTGCTGTCTCTGTCATTTACAAAATTATTACAATAAGTGATTTTGGTAATTAAAACAGTGATGGGTATAAGTCAATTATTTTTTATATTCCGAAATTTGTATAGTAAATAGAAAAAAATGAAACAATTTAAAATAATCGGTCTTATAGCCATACTAATTGCCATCTCATGGTTTACCAATCCCTTAAAAGCACAGCAAATGGCATTAACAACTAAAAGTTTAAACCTGCAAGAGCAGAGCATTATTACCATTTCCGCATTGACTGCAACAGGCGATTTGAATAAACTAAAAACAGCCTTAAATACAGGGCTTGAAAATGGACTTACCGTCAATGAAATAAAAGAAGTACTGGTGCACACCTACGCGTATTGAGGATTTCCACGCAGCATCAGGGGGTTGCAGACTTTTATGGAAGTCATGGATGGGCGCAAGGCTAAAGGTATTAAAGATAAAATTGGTAACGATGCTTCGCCCATTGATATTACAGGCAGTAAATATGTACGAGGTAAAAAGATTTTAGGCGAACTGACCCAAACCCCACAACCAGATATGCTTTCAGGCTATTCAGCATTTGCACCGACCATAGATACCTTTTTAAAAGAACATTTGTTTGCAGATATTTTTGAAAGGGATATATTGAGCTACGTACAAAGAGAATTAGTTACAATTTCGGTACTAGCAGGCATCGGAAAAGCAGAACCTATGCTCAAAAGCCATCTGATCATATGCCTGAATGTAGGCTTAACGCAGGAACAGCTACAGCAGTACGTAGAGGTGCTGAAAACAACCCTAGCAAAAGAAGAAGCGCAATCAGCGCAAACGGTCTTAAATGGAATACTTCAAGATTATCAATCAAAATAAGACACCATGGACAATGTCCATATTGAACACGGAGTTGAAATGCGTATTTTCAGTTTTTTAGGTAACAGCGACATTCAAACGGTAGGCGCCAATAAAGTTTGTTTTTCAGCCAACTTGACCCCGGGATGGTAAAATGGCTGACAAGTCCCAAACTTACCCAATAAAATAAATAAAATATTATGCAAAAAAGAACATTAGGAAATAGCGGTTTAGAAATATCAGCATTAGGTTTAGGCTGTATGGGTCTAAGTTTTGGCTACGGGCAACCTACAGAAAAAGACAAAGCTGTAAAACTCTTGCGTTCCGCTTACGAGCAGGGCATTACTTTTTTTGATACAGCGGAAGCCTACGGACCATACACCAACGAAGAACTGTTGGGCGAAGCTCTTGCTCCGTTCCGTAATGATATAGTGATTGCAACTAAATTTGGATTTAAAGACGGCAAGCCCGACTTGGGAATGGACAGCCGTCCCGATACGATAAAAGCCGTTGCAGAAGCAGCATTGAAAAGATTAAAGACAGATTACATTGATTTGTTCTATCAACATAGAGGAGACCCCAATGTACCGATTGATGAGGTTGCAGGAGCAGTAAAAGAATTAATTCAGGAGGGCAAGGTCAAACACTTTGGATTGTCTGAAGCTGGAGCGGAAACGATACGTAAGGCGCACGCTGTACAACCAGTGACCGCTTTACAAAGCGAATACTCGATGTTCTTCCGTGAACCCGAAAAAGAAATTATTCCTACTTTGGAAGAACTGGGGATTGGCTTTGTTCCGTTCAGTCCATTGGGTAAAGGCTTTCTAACTGGCACAATAAGCAAAGACACAACCTTTGGAAAAGACGATTTCAGAAGTATTGTGCCTCGTTTTCTTCCTGAAAACATAGCCGCCAATCAGCAATTGGTTGATTTGGTGCGTGCAATCGCCAAAGAACATAACGCGACACCTGCCCAAGTGGCATTGGCATGGCTTTTGGCACAAAAGCCGTTTATTGTTCCGATACCAGGCACAACTAAATTAAGCCGTTTACAGGAAAATATCGGCGGGGCAAACCTTGTTTTATCTCCCGATGAGCTGAACAGGATACATACCACATTAGATACCATCAAGATTTCGGGCGAACGTTATCCTGCGCATTTAAAGGCAAGAGTTGGAAAATAAATGATAAAAATATGAAACAGATAACCTTATTACTGATAACAATGGCTATGGCAGTAGGCGTAAATGCGCAAAACAAGAAACCTAAAAGCAAACAAAGCCCACTGGTTATTGAGATGCAAGGAAGTTTTGCGGTTGGCGGCACCATGCTGGCTGCAGCAGGAAACTTCGAGCTCGCTAATGCGATGAAACCCGAAGGCCAAACGCTTCACGGCGACCACGCTTATGTTTTCTATCAAGTTCCGACGAAAGCCCATCAATATCCATTAGTATTTTTACACGGTGCTGGTCAGTCAAAAAAGACGTGGGAAAGTACACCCGATGGACGGGAAGGTTTTCAAAACATCTTTTTGAGAAAGGGTTTCGGAGTATATCTCATTGATCAACCTCGACGGGGCGAGGCGGGTAAGAGTACCGTTGAGGCAACGATCAAACCGACACCCGATGAGCAGTTTTGGTTTACACAATTCAGGATTGGCAATTATCCTCATTACTTTCCCAATGTGCAGTTTCCACAAGACAAAGCCTCTTTAGAACAGTTTTATAGACAAATGACCCCTAACACAGGACCTTTCGATGCCCAGGTTGTCACAGATGCTGTATCACAATTATTCGACAAAATTGGCAGTGGCATTTTAGTCACACATTCACAGGGATGCGGTGCGGGTTGGCTCACGGCCATAAAAAATGACAAGGTCAAAGCGGTGGTAGCTTATGAGCCTTATAGCGGTTTCGTATTTCCACAGGGAGAACTGCCAAAACCTATCCTGTCAACAGGGCTTTTCGGCGCTTTAAACGGTGTGGAAATACCCTTGGCCGATTTTGAAAAGCTGACTACAAAGCCTATCGTGATTTACTATGGCGACTACATCGCTCAAGAACCGACTTCTGTATGGAACCAAGACCATTGGCGTTCGGGTCTTGAAATGGCAAAACTTTGGGCAGAAACGATCAACAAACACGGAGGCGATGCCAAAGTGGTGCATCTTCCTGAAATGGGGGTCAATGGCAATACACACTTTTTAATGTCCGATCTGAATAATGAACAAGTAGCTAATCTGATGGCAGATTGGTTGAAAGAAAAAGGGCTTGACAAATAATATTCACCATCAAAGCTTAAGACAATGAAAAAAATATCATTAATAATCGCACTAGCAACAATAACATTTATGCATATAGCAAATGCACAAAGTAGTCAAAAGAGATACGAACAAAATCCTTTTACATTGGTATATAACGGAGCCATAACCAAAAATGAAAAAGGCAAAGTAAATATTCACCCTGTTAGCTATAGACTAAACGGGATAGATATAAAAGCCAATGTTTATACGCCGGCCAGCTACGATGCTTCAAAGAAATATCCTGCAGTAGTAGTCGCACACCCTAACGGTGGCGTCAAAGAACAGACTGCCGGGCTTTATGCACAGCAGTTAGCAGAGGCAGGCTATGTGACCATAGCGTTCGATGCAGCCTATCAGGGAGCAAGCGGCGGAGAACCTCGTCATACCGATAGACCTCAATACCGTACCGAAGATATACGCGGGGCAGCAGATTTTATAACGCAATACAAAGGCGTTGATGCCAACCGTTTAGGTGTATTGGGGATCTGTGGCGGTGGCGGTTATACATTGAAAGCTGTCCAATCAGACAAACGTTTCAAAGCAGTGGCCACATTAAGTATGTTCAATTCAGGTGAAGTTAGACGAAACGGTTTTATGAATTCACAAGTGAACACTGTTCAGCAACGCATCAAGCAAGCATCAGATGCCCGTGCACAGGAAGCCTTAGGTAGTAAAATCCTACTTTCAGGTGTGGCAAGCGTCACCGATGAGGAAATCGCACAAACCCCAACCGATTTGTACCGTGAGGGCTTTGAGTATTATTACAGGACCCACGCACATCCCAACTCTACTTTTCTCTACACCACCAGTAGCCTGATGGATTTAATGACTTGGGATGCCACCGACCAGATTGAGTTAATCAATCAGCCTTTGCTGATGATTGTAGGAAGCAAAGCCGATACAAAATATATGACAGACGAAGCCTTTGCCAAAGTTACCAATGCCAAAAACAAGGAATTGGTTTTGATTGATGGAGCAACGCATATACAGACCTATTGGAAACCAGAATATGTATCACAGATAACAAGTGAGCTGATAAAATTTTATCAGGCAAACCTATAAGCAATGATCATGAAATATAATTTGATAGCTATCCTGTCGGTTGTAGCGATGCTACTATGTACAGCGTGCAGCAATAATCAGAAAATGGAAGAAACAAAAAAGCAAAGTGAACCTGTTTTCGCTAAAGGCGAAAAGGTCACCAACAATAATTTTACCGGAACGGTTTGGCTAAACTATCTGGTCGAAACCGATACCACCCATCATGTAAATATCGGTTCCGTTACTTTTGAACCTGGTGCTAGAACAAACTGGCACTATCACAAAGGCGGTCAGATACTTTTGGTGACCGAGGGAACAGGGATGTATCAGGAAAAAGGAAAGCCAATTGAAATCATCAAAAAGGGAGAGGTAGTAAAATGTCCGCCCAATATAGAGCATTGGCATGGAGCAACACCGACCGATTCAATGACACATATTGCCATAGGAACCAATACCAATATTGGTGGTGCTGTTTGGCTTCAACCTGTGACAGACGAGGAATATAAACAATAACCAGATCCGTATAATAATAAAAATAGCCTTT
>NZ_DJTA01000022.1:220334-295292 GCF_002440335.1 Sphingobacterium sp. UBA6320
AAAGGCTATTTTTATTATTATAAAAAATTATTTTTAGTTCAAGACCAATTCTGTGTTGACAGTGATGGCTACATTTGCAGATACTGCTTCTACACCTGAAGGTAATTTATCATTATATTTCATTCCAAAATCAAAACGGTTTATAGTCGTTTTAGCTGTGAAACCAGCACGTGTTTTTCCCCACGGATCGGTAATGATTCCACCATTTTGAGTAACCTCAAAAGTCACTTGTTTCGTCACATCTCTGATGGTCAGATCAGCTATTAATACATATTTTCCTTTTTTGCCCGGTTTAAAAGAAACAGATTTCAATTTCATTGTCGGGTATTTTTCCGCACTGAAAAAATCATCAGATTTCAAGTGGCCGTCACGCGCATCAACACGTGTATCAATACTGTTGACATCAATAGTAAAATCTATTTTAGCATTATTAAAGTTTTCTTTGTTAGGAGCATCGATTGTGCCCGAAACTTTGGTAAATTCACCATCAACAAAACTAATACCGAGGTGGTTGACATCAAATCTGGCATTCGTATGTGCAGGGTCTGCTGTCCATTTAACCTGTGCTACGGCGCCATTGATCATTAAGGCTGCAGCTACTACAATTTTGAAAAAATTATTCATCATCTTATCTTTTATCTTTATTTAACAGCAAGGTGGTATAAATTGTTTTTATGATCCACAAACCAGCTGTTTGATTTACTTCAACAAAGATCAGCAATAGAAAGCTTTAAAAAATTGATCTACATCAATAAATAGCTTTATTTGCCCGGTTTGAGGATTTGTCTTTTCAATCGACTTAGGAACTCTTGGGTCACACCAATATACGATGCCAACTGCAAGTTAGAAATTCTGGGATATATTTTCGGGTAGCGCTTTATAAAATCCAGATACCGCTCTTGCGCTGTAAATCCCAGTGCTGCGATGATGCGATGCTGAGAAGCTACCTGAGACCGCTGTGCCATAATGCGAAATAGGCGTTCAACCTGCGTGCAGTTAAGAAACAGCTGTTCCTTTTGTTCTTTGGAGATGATGAATACTTCTGAGTCCTCCAAAGCCTGAATATATAATTGAGCCGGTTCTTGCTCATTGAAACTTGCAATATCCGAAATCCACCATTCCTCTATCGCAAAATATAAAATATGCTCTTCGCCATTAGGAGTTAAGTAGAAAATCTTAAAACAACCTTTTTTGACAAAGCCTTCAAAATTACAGATCTCTCCGGCACGGAGAATAAAACTTTTTTTCTTGACATGAGTGGAGGTATAGCTGGAGGTGATCTGTTCCAGCTGTTCATCCGTTACGGATATTCTTTTTTTAATATATGCTCTAAAAATTTCCATGTAGTGATTAAGTCTGCGATACGCTTAGTCAAGGACCTTTATAAAAGAAATCTCCTCTAAGGTATCTGAAACTCCAAAAATTTGGTAGCCGTGGCGGTGTAATGAATCTAATAGTAATTGCGTTTTCTCCATTCCATTATCAAAAAAACGTTCGTGTATTTCTAGTAAAATTTGTTTGACTTGAATGGATGAATCTAAGATACTATCGATCACGCAATATTCCGATCCTTCAATATCCATTTTCAATACATCGATATAGGTATGGTCATTTTCCGATGCGATATCGACGATTGATTTCATCTGTACTTCCACCATGTTATGCTCATCGACATTGGGATGGTTGATAATAGAACCAGATACATGATCTTTATTTTTAGGCAGATTGAAATGTGTTATTCCCGTTTTATTGTCCAATCCAACAGGATGAAAATGAAATTTTGGCGAAAGATCTGTCCGTTGTGCTATCCATTCAATGGACTTTGGGGTAGGATCATAACCAAATACATGACAATTGTGTTTTTGTATCAGGGTATCGTCAAAAGAAGTATCTTGTCCTATGCCAAACGAGTAGACTATAGAATCAGCATCTAACAGTTCGGGATTAACGTAAAATCCACCGTACGAATTACCGTACCATACATGAGGGCATTTATGCTCGATTTTAAAGGATGTTATTTTTCCAGAAAGTATTTTATACTGCTTCTTTAACGTATTGATCAGGCTTTGCCTCATATAATTTCTATCTTTAATGGTGCTTGTAAGTTACGATAAAAATTAATTTTAAATGAAATCGAAATTTAATTTACAGCGTGAGATCGCCAATTTTTACTAATTTTTCCGATGCCGCCAGTCCGTTAGGATTGCAACCCAATTCTCCTTCAGGCACTTCCAGTCCCTGCTTCTGATAAAAATCTCTCCAAAAACTGTCGATTTGACCTGTCGCTGGGTTTATAAAAGTCATGGGTTCTAAATGAAAAATATGCCCATGGCGAAAAGCTCTCTCGATAAAGTCGGAACAGTAAAAACTGCTGTCGTTCAAGATGTAGCTCCAATTGTACGGTTTTCCCAGCAGCAGTTTTGCTGTGGTAATGGCTTCTGGTATCGTATGTTGATACGCTTCCTTTAGACGGTAAACCACTAAGTGGTTATGCTCTTTTTTTTGAGTCTGGTAGAAACTGTCAATCCCTTCACGGATAGATCCTTTTTTGGAACTTGCATGTAAGACAAAGAAATTGCCCTGATCATATTCCAAGAGTCCAATATGGTCAAAAGAACTATTTGTATCACGTTGTGTGACCCGATTGATGGCACCAGACAAATGCTCCTGTTCGGCTTCGACAAAAATTAAATCACCATTTTTAAGGTTGGTCAGTTTCAGATGCTGGGCGAAACCCAATGAGCTGATCAGAATCAATAAAATACCTAAAACTACGGATTGTATTTTCATGGCCTAAAGGTACAAGCTATTTGATAGAAATAGATTCATTACCTAAAAATAAGTGTCTAATGAGAGAATCTTTGTATCTTTGCAAGATGGGAAAAATGTACAATGATGTGGTGGAGTTATTACCAGAACTGATTCATTGCTTCAATAATCATTTGATGTTTGATAGCTTAGAAGAAGAAGATGTAATTTCTTTTCTTCCGATCGAAGATGAGGAGGTTGCACGAGAATTTGTCGCACACACCAATAAAGTTTTAGCCGATCATTTTGAAGTAGAAGATGGTGAATTATGTTATCCGGAGGATAGTTATCTCGATAAGATAGATAACCCTATTTTCTTTTGGAAAGATTATTTAGGCTGTTTTTTCAATTTTGAATTGGTGGAGGATTTATTAGAGCGAGAAGATATGAAAGGGACTAGTTTTGGGACATTCCGTATCACTCAAATTGCCTATATCAATGAGGTGAACAAACGCATTAAAAAAAGACGTCTGAATGGAATCAACCTCGAATATCGGGTGATCCCTACGCCGTTAGATAGCCATAAACACTGGAATCGGACATACGATAAAGAATGTTAATTTTTGTCGTATCAAGGAATGGAGAGGATGTTCATATCCATCTGACCTTTTTGGTCTAGGTATCTTATCCTAATTTCTTACTTGATGCGGATGTCAGCTAAACGTATAGGCATAGCGTATCCAGTTCATGGTTAACAGCTCTTTTTAAGTATCTTTATACACAAAACTCAATTGAAATGAAATATATTTTTTTCGGATTGTCAATCTCGATATTGATGAGCTGTTCCGAAGCTAATCAAGAAAAACCATTAGAGCAATTGGATAAGAAATCAGCACGTGAAGTTGTTTTGGTTACGGAGACAAAAGGCGATTCGGTTTTACATATCACCAAACAGCATATTTGGTTTAATGGTGAAAAGATTGCGGACAAAAGTGATACCATCATCACAGCTAAGCGCGTCAATACCTGGAGTGTGGGAGATACAGCTCAAACATTGAGTGAAGTACCGATCTATGTAACTGTTCAATAAATATGAGAAAAAAAGCATCTTCAACGATCAAGTTGGTCCTGATTACTTCCGTATTGGCTTCATGTGGTCAGCAGCCTGTTGCACCAGCAGAGGAAACGAAGCAACGCGTTTTTATGCGTGCCGATTCTACAGCACCTTACACCGAAGTGACCAAAGATTATCGCGATCAGCACCGCACAGGAGGAGGGATGGGCTCATCACTTTTATGGTTTATGGCTTTTAGACATATTGGTGCAGGTCTGGGCTATTCAAATAACAATCTGAACCCAAGTTCTGTATCGGGTACCAATGCAAAGAAAGCGGCTGCATATCAAGCAAAGAGAGGTGGATTTGGCAACACTGCAGCGTCATCTCAGTCATCTTCTTTCGGTTCATAATGAAACTCAAAAAGCTCACGATCGATCCCAATTGGAAATCCAGATTGACTGCCATCGGATATGGTTATCATACGGACAACGATGAACCCTATTGGATCGAGGATTATTATTACGAGATCACCAATAGCGAAGCGGATACCATTTATCAAGCAACGGCCGAAGTGTGGGACATGTGCCTCAAAGCGGTTGAACACGTGATGGCCAACAAGCTATATCATCTCTTTCATATTCCCAGTCATATGATACACCATATCGAACAATCGTGGGAAAATGAATCTCCCTCGATTTATGGTCGCTTTGATTTTGCATACGACTCGGTCAAAAGAAAATTGAAGTTGTTGGAATTTAATGCCGATACACCAACCTCTTTATTTGAATGTGGAATCGTCCAATGGAACTGGAAAAATCATTATTTTTCTGAATCTACCGATCAGTTCAACAGCGTACATGAGCAGCTTATAGCGAGCTGGAAAGAGATCAAACCCTATCTAAAAGGAGATGTACTTTACTTTTCATGTGCGAAAGAAACATTAGAGGATTTGACCAATGTTGAATATTTGAGGGATACCGCTATTCAGGCAGGTATACAGACACAATTGATTTATATCGATGATATTGGTTGGAATGGTCATGCTTTTATAGATTTGGAGGGTGAATCGATTACCTCCATTTTTAAGTTATATCCCTGGGAGTGGATGGTTCATGAAGAGTTTGGCCATCATATCGTAAATGATATCCATAGAACACAATGGATAGAACCTTCATGGAAAATGATCCTTTCCAATAAGGCGATTTTACCCATTTTGTGGGAATTGTTTCCGCATCACCCCAACTTATTGGCTGCCTATTTTGAGCCCCAGAGAACGCTTAAAAATTACATCAAAAAACCGATCTTATCGAGAGAAGGTGCCAATATTGATCTCTACTATGATAAAGAACTGATCTATGCGACGCCAGGGGATTATGGACAGGAAGGTTATATTTATCAAGAATTAGCTACTTTACACAAAGAAGAATCTGGTTTTTCTATTATAGGAAGTTGGATTATTGGGCAAGAGCCCTGTGGAATCAGTTTTCGGGAGTCTACGATGCCCATCACAACGGATAAAAGTCGATTTGTACCACATATCATCAAGCATTAAAAACCTCGATATTTTTAGCATTAAAACCATTGCCACTGCTTATATCTGAAAAGGGTTAATGAAGTAGTGCAGGCACAAAAAACGCGCATAATCGGAGTTTTTTAAATTGAGGGCAATGATATCTATGGATGCGAGGCTATTTTATTCCTCCATATATTTATCATTTAAACTTCTTAACACTTGCCGCTATCGGCAATAAAATCACTGTTTAAAATACTTTTTTATTGTATATTTGCCGATAACGGCATTTATCATAAAATTATGAATTATATTTCAGTAAGTGAATTTGCGAAAAAATGGAGTATTCCAGAAAGAACTATTCGTAATTACTGTGCTATAGGCAGAATTAAAGGAGCATTCTTAACTGGTAAAACTTGGAATATTCCAGAGGATGCTCTGATATCTGAAAAAGGGCGTAAGAAAAAAATCAGTGACAACATTTTACTCAATCATCTGAAAGAGCAAAAACAAATGAAGCTGAAAGGCGGAATTTACCATCGTACACAGATCGATTTAACTTATAATTCGAATCGTATTGAAGGTAGTAAACTAACCCACGATCAAACTCGATATATCTTCGAAACCAACACCATTGGAGCATCTACAGAAAGTGTTAATGTCGATGATATTATAGAAACAACAAATCATTTTCGCTGTATTGACTTCATTATTGATAAAGGTAAAACCAAGCTGACAGAATCTTTAATTAAAGAATTACATTATCTTTTAAAGTCAGGTACTTCCGATAGTCGAAAAGATTGGTTTAATGTTGGTGAATACAAGAAACTTCCGAACGAAGTTGGGGGCAATGAGACTTGCCCTCCAAAAGAAGTTTCAATTAAAATGAAAGAATTGCTTTCACATTATCATGATATTGAAAAGAAAACTTTTGAAGATATTATCGATTTTCATTATAAATTTGAAGTAATCCATCCTTTTCAAGATGGTAATGGTCGTATTGGTCGTTTGATTATGTTTAAGGAATGTCTAGCCAACAATATTGTTCCATTTATAATCGATGAAGAGATCAAATTGTTTTATTACAGAGGCTTACAAGAATGGACAAATATAAAAGAGTATTTATTAGATACTTGTCTTACCGCTCAGGATCATTACAAAACTATTCTTGAATATTTTGAAATTGAGTTCCAATAAATTAAGCGTGACCATGCTCATAATTCTTTTTTAAGGCATTTATAGAGTTGATTTTTTTAACTTCACTTTATACCTACTATATGGAGTACGCTTTTGAGTCAATTTAACTAGTTCGCGTCTCCAAGCGGAGCCTGATTACAATCCTTGCAGAAAGTGGATTAAAAAGACCCTTTATTTATTTTTTCAGATTACCGAAGATTTCCTCGTATTCTTCAAATCGATGTGCCCTTATGGGTCTTATATAAGGTTCCGTATTAAAATACAGTAAGAGGCATGGCGCTATTTGTTTATACTTGTCCACATACTCATACCTGATGAGTTCACCATTGTTAATACGCTGTTTAATTTTATTGTGATAGGGATACATTTCTTTCCTTCGCTCAGGTGGACAATATACTGGATCTAATTGATATGAAGGTAATGAGATGTCAAAAATGATAAAAAACAAAAACGGTTATGATTTGTTCTAGTCATAAATACCAATAAGAAAAGGAGAATATTATGAACCTTATTCACAAAATCGAACACTGGGGAGATACCCATCATCCCAGATGGATAGATTACCTACGGATATTAGTAGGTATTTTGATCCTAATCAAAGGACTTAGTTTTGTAGGCGATCTTGATCGCGTCAGTTCCTTGGTGCAGCAAGTGAATTATACCATCTATATATGGGGAGGTGTGCACTATATTGTTTTTGCTCAAATTGTCGGTGGTTTGTTTATCATTTTTGGTTTCCAAACCCGATTAGCGACAATTGTCTTGTTGCCCATTTTATTTGGAGCGGTTTTCTTTATTAACTTAACAAATGGATTTAGTTTTTTAAACGGGGAACTGTGGCTATCTGTTGTTGTCTTGCTTATGCTCATATTATTTCTGGTGATGGGATCGGGTAAATATTCACTAGACAATTTGATGAATAAACCAGGTTACAACAGGGAAATTTAAGCAGAGTTACCAACCACATGATCTAAACATGTATATCGTGAAGGATATAAAAAAACCTCCTGCAATTTTTTGCAGGAGGTTTTTTGTCAAGATGTTATTGTAAACTATTTTTTATTTTCTGCGATCCAGTTGCGCGCATTAACAAAAGCCTCTAACCATGGCGTAACTTCATCTTGACGTCCTTTTGGATAGTTAGCCCAATTCCATTGGAATGTAGAACGCTCAATATGTGGCATAGTGACCAAATGGCGACCCGTTTTATCGCAAAGCATTGCTGTATTATAATCAGAGTCATTTGGATTGCCAGGATATGCTTCGTAAGCATATTTTGCTACGATTTGGTAAGCGGACTCCTCCTGAGGCAAATTGAATTTTCCTTCACCATGTGAAATCCATACCCCTAACGTTGTACCCGCTAAGGTTGATAACATGATCGAGTTATTTTCTTGAACGGTAACCGATACGAAATTGGACTCATGCTTCTGTGAGCTATTGTGGATCAATTTACCATGAACCTCATGTTCAGGATTGATCAATTCCAGTTCCATAAACAATTGACATCCGTTACAGATACCTACTGACATCGTATCAGGGCGGTTGAAGAAATTTTCTAACGCTGTTTTAGCTTTTTCATTATATAAAAATGCACCAGCCCATCCCTTTGCTGACCCTAATACATCAGAATTGGAGAACCCACCAACAGCACCGATAAATTGGATGTCTTCTAGGTTTTCGCGTCCCGAAATTAAATCCGTCATGTGGACATCTTTCACATCAAATCCTGCTAGAAACATGGCGTTAGCCATTTCTCGTTCAGAGTTGGAACCTTTCTCACGGATAATAGCCGCTTTTGGTCTAGGCTTTGATTGGTCTAGTGCAGGTTGCAATCCCGTGAAATGATTCGGGAATACAAAATTCAATGGTTGATTTTTGTAATTGTTATAACGCTCTTGTGCCGTTCCATTTTTAGATTGTTTTGAATCCAATAGGAAAGAAGTTTTATACCAAGTATCACGTGTTTCGATTACATTGAAAGTAAACGTATCCGCATTATTTTTAAATGAAACTTCCGTGCCAGCGATCGCTTCACCAATTTTCACCGCTTCAATTCCAGCCGCAGTCAATGTGCTTTCAAAAATAGCATCATCTTTTGCTTGTAAAACAACAGCGATATTTTCATTAAACAACGCTTTTACCGTATCAGCCTCACCTAAGCCTGACAAATCATAATTTGCAGCTAAATCAACGTCGGCAAATGTCAATTCCAATAAAGTCGTGATCAAACCACCAGAACCAATATCATGACCTGCTTCAATTTGTCCTGCTTTAATTAGATCTTGGATGGTATTAAATGCTGTTTTGAAATAAGCTCCATCTTGAATCGTTGGCACTTCTTTACCAATTTTGTTTAAGATCTGAGCAAATGAAGAACCCCCTAATTTGAAACTATCTTTTGATAGATTGATATAATAGATCGATCCCGCATTTTTGTTTAATACAGGTTCAATAACTTGTGTAATATCGGTACAATTACCAGCTGCAGAAACAATCAAAGTACCAGGCGCGATCACATGGTCACCGTTCGGGTATTTTTGTTTCATCGATAGCGAATCTTTTCCGGTCGGGATATTGATTCCTAATTCTAAAGCAAAATCAGAACAAGCTTTTACAGCTTTATATAGACGCGCATCTTCACCCTCATTGTTACAAGCCCACATCCAGTTTGCCGAAAGTGATACACCTGCAAGGCCATTTTTAATAGGAGCAAACACTAAGTTTGACAAAGATTCGGCAATAGCCGTTCTACTTGCAGCTGCTGGGTCGATAATTGCTGCCACAGGAGAGTGCCCTACAGTAGTGGCCACACCTTCCTTACCTTTATAATCTAATGCCATTACCCCAACGTTATTCAGTGGTAATTGCAATGGACCGACGCACTGCTGTTTCGCTACACGACCACCAACACAGCGGTCTACTTTATTGGTTAACCAGTCCTTAGATGCCACTGCTTCCAGTTGTAGGACTTGATTTAAGTAAGTTGGAATATTTTCGGTACTGTAGTTTACATCTTCATAATTTCTGACAATTGTCTTGTCGCTCATGATTGTTTTTGGAGACGAACCAAAGAAATCTTCCAAGGCATAATCCATTGGTTTTTCACCCGTTGTTTTGGATTCGAAAGTAAAGCGGTGATCGCCCGTTACATCACCCACGGTATACATCGGTGAGCGTTCACGGTCAGCAACACGTTTTAATGTTTCGATATCTTTTTCACCAATGACCAATCCCATCCTTTCCTGAGATTCATTACCAATGATTTCTTTCGCCGAAAGGGTAGGGTCACCTACAGGTAAAGCGTCCAAATCAATTAAACCTCCAGTTTCCTCAACAAGTTCTGAAAGACAATTTAAGTGACCACCTGCACCATGATCGTGAATAGATACAATTGGATTATGATCAGATTCCACCATACCACGAACTGCATTTGCAGCACGTTTTTGCATTTCTGGATTTGAACGTTGAATCGCATTCAACTCGATGCCCGAACCGAAAGCTCCTGTATCTGCAGAAGAAACGGCTGCTCCACCCATACCGATACGGTAATTTTCGCCACCTAGAATAACAATTTTGTCACCAACTTTTGGCGTATGTTTCTTAGCCTGATCCAATTTACCGTAACCAATACCACCAGCCTGCATGATTACTTTGTCAAAACCTAATTTGCGCGCATCTTCTTCATGTTCGAATGTTAATACCGAACCTGTGATCAAAGGCTGTCCAAATTTATTTCCAAAGTCGGAAGCACCATTTGATGCTTTGATTAAGATATCCATCGGAGTTTGGTACAACCAAGGACGTTCTTCCATCGCTTGCTCCCAAGGGCGGTTTTCTTCCAGACGAGAGTAAGAAGTCATGTAAACGGCAGTTCCAGCCAAAGGTAAAGAACCTTGACCCCCAGCTAAGCGGTCGCGGATTTCACCTCCAGAACCCGTTGCGGCACCTGAGAATGGTTCTACGGTCGTTGGGAAATTATGTGTTTCCGCTTTTACGGAAAGAACAGAATCAAATTCCTTTTCAGCATAAAAATCAGGTTTATCTGCCGATTGTGGTGCAAATTGTGTGATCCGTGGGCCTTTAACAAAAGCAACGTTGTCTTTATATGCCGAAACGATCTCATTAGGATTGGTTTCGGATGTTTTCTTAATCAGTTTGAATAATGAAGTCGGCTGTTCTTCGCCATCGATAATAAATGTACCGTTGAATATTTTGTGACGACAGTGTTCGGAGTTTGCCTGTGAAAAAGCAAATACTTCAGAGTCGGTCAACTTACGGTCTAGTTTTGTCGCTAAGTCCGAAAGATACTGTACTTCCTCCGGATTTAAAGAAAGGCCTTCTTGTTTATTATAAGCATCGATATCCTCAATTTCCAGAATAGATTCTGGCGCAATATCAATGGTGTACATTTCTTGTGTCAATGCCTCATATTTTTGAGAAATCATTGGATCGAAATCATGAAAATCAGCTTGTACTTTTCGGAATTCTTCTATTCGAATGATGCCTTCAATACCCATGTTTTGGGTGATCTCCACAGCATTTGTACTCCAGGGAGTAATCATAGCTGCACGAGGACCAACATAATAATCGTTTAGAGTTTCTTTTTCGATTTTGTTAGCGTTTCCAAATAGCCAGTTTAGTTTAGAGATATCATTGGTAGATAAATCTTGTAGGGTTTGCACACCGTAAACGATGTCGCTTGGGTTCACAAAGAAATGAATCATTATAACTGTAAGTTTTTGAACGTTCTTCAAATTAAAGTACAAATTTACGTTAATCCTTTGACTTATCGGGAATCAAAAGTCTAAATAATCGTAAAATTTATTTTTCTGATACCGTCATCTTATTTTCCCTTAAACTTGATCTATTCGACCGGTCGATATGTTGACTAATTTAAGGTGTTTGCATGGTAAAATCAGAAAAATATACGCCTCCTGATGTATGGATTTCTACTATAAAAGTGAAAATAATCCAATTGATCGACGATAAAAACACACAAGGGCTGAGGCGAAAACGATAAATATGACTTGATAACACTGCAATTATATTGCGAATCAGAGCAAATTTATCTAAGTTTGTGCGTAAAATCAGATTCTAAAAATGAATATTTCATATAAGTGGCTTAAAGATCATATTGATATCGATACCAAACCAGAGGAGTTATCTTTAATTCTAACGAACGTTGGGCTGGAGGTAGAGGTATTAGATGTGGTGCAAAGTATACCTGGAGGATTAGCGGGATTGGTCATCGGCGAAGTGAAATCTTGTGAACAACACCCCAATGCAGATAAATTGAAAGTAACGACGGTTGATGTCGGTCAAGCAGATTTATTACACATTGTGTGTGGTGCTCCAAACGTTGCAGTAGGTCAAAAAGTGATTGTCGCAACGGTTGGTTCCACTGTTCACCCAACAAGTGGCGAGCCCTTTAAAATCAATAAATCAAAAATTCGTGGTGAAGTTTCTGAAGGAATGCTTTGTGGTGAAGATGAAGTTGGCTTGGGCAATTCACATGCCGGCATCGTCGAGTTGCCATTGGATGCTCAGGTAGGTACACTTGTTAAAGATTTTTATCATATAGAGGACGACTATCGTTATGAAATTGGTTTAACACCAAATCGTGCAGATGCAGCTTCACACCTTGGAGTGGCTCGTGATATTGCCGCTTTCTATAGAAAAGAAATGAAAGCTTCTGATCTTTCTTTATTTAAAGAAGGAACAGGGATCAACACGGAGGTTGTTGTTGAAAATCATGCAGGAAGTCCACGTTACTCAGGTATCAATATCTCAGGAGTACAAGTAAAAGAATCCCCTGATTGGTTAAAGGAACGCTTGAATGTCATCGGTATCCGTCCGATTAACAATATTGTAGATGTTACGAATTTTATCTTGCATGATCTTGGACAACCCTTGCATGCCTTTGATCAAGACAAGATCGCAGGTAATAAGATCGTTGTGCGACAAGCAAAGCAAGACGAGCTGTTCACGACATTGGACGCTGTAGAGCGCAAACTATCCGCAGAAGATCTTGTTATTGCCGATGCTGAAAAGCCAATGTGTATTGCTGGTGTTTTCGGTGGTGCTCATTCAGGTGTGTCGGAGTCTACGACAAATATATTTTTAGAGTCCGCCTATTTTAATGCCGTTTCTGTTCGTAAAACAGCGAAACGTCATCAATTAAAAACAGATTCTTCATTCCGATATGAAAGAGGAACAGATCCGAATATCACGGTAAATGCACTCAAAAAAGCAGCTATCCTGATTCAAGAAGTGGCTGGTGGACATATTAGTTCGCAGATCACAGATCTTTACCCATCAGAAATAACACCTTTTGCTTTTCATGTAAGCTACCCTAATGTACGTCGATTGATCGGTCAGGATATCCCAGATGAGGAGATCAAATCGATTATAGTAGCCTTGGGTATCGGTATCGAGCAAGAATCAACCGATGGTCTGGATGTTTTAGTTCCAGCTTACCGTGTAGATGTCACCCGTGAAGTGGATGTTATCGAAGAAGTATTGCGTATTTATGGATATAATAACGTGGAATTAAAACCACAGATCAAATCTTCCTTAAATACGTCTGAAAAGCCAGATAAAGAAGTTGTTTTAAATCAATTGGCAGATCTGTTAATTGCCAATGGTTTTAGAGAGACCCTTTCAAACTCGTTAACAAAGTTAGATTATGCAGATGACGAAGCTACAGCTGTCCGTCTATGCAATCCGCTGAGTTCAGACTTGGATACCATGCGTCAAAATATGTTGTTTTCTGCTTTGACAACGGTTTCATACAATCAAAAAAGAAGAAATTCGGATTTAAAAATCTTTGAATTTGGAAAGACTTATGCGATTGATGGCGAAGGGTACAAAGAAAAGCAGCATTTGTCTATTGCTATCAGTGGTAAACTGGAAGTGGAGCAATGGAACAACAGCAAACAATCTGTTAATTTCTATAATCTCAAAGCGGTTGTTGATCTGATCTTAAAAAGATTAAAAATCGAAGGACTTCAATTGGAAGATGCGCCTGCCGATCATTATGCCTATGGCCTCAGTTATTTGAAAGGTACAAAAGCATTGGTCACCTTTGGTGCGGTATCCACTGCAGCATTGACAAAAGCGGATGTAGAAGGACAGGTGTTTTTTGCAGATTTTGACTGGGATCAACTCTTGAAGATCATCCGTAAAAATGTCATCAAATTTAAAGAGGTATCTAAGTTTCCTGCTGTGAAACGCGACCTATCGCTGTTAATTGATGAAGCCGTTACCTTTAAGCAACTGGAAACAATAGCGTATAAGACCGAGCGTAAACTGTTGAAAGAAGTCAAAGTATTTGATGTTTATAAAGGAGATAAAATTCCTGCGGGCAAAAAATCTTATGCTTTAAGTTTTATGATCGAAGATGATGAAAAAACTTTAATGGACAAACAAATTGACGCAATAGTTCAAAAATTAATTCTTAACTTTGAGAAAGAAGTAAGCGCAGAAGTGCGTGGTTAATTTGAATAATAAGATTTAATTGTATAAATTTAATATATGGCAGCATTATCTTCACAAATGAATATTATCGTTGAGAAAACGAAAAATTTAATTCAAATGTGCGAAGTCTTGCAAGAAGAGAATGATTTACTTAAATTAGAGGTTCAATCACTTCAAGTTGCTTTTAATACGTGTAGCGATAAGAACAAGCAAATGGAAGAACAGATGAAAGCAATGGCAGTTGCTCGTTCTTTAGATAGTTCTGAAGCTGACAAAGATGCAATTAATGAAAAAATACTTGACACAAAGCAAAAAATTAACGATTTTGTGCGAGAAATAGACAAATGTATTAGTTTGTTGAAGTAAGTCGGTCGAGTAGCATAAGGATAACTTACTAATACAACGTAAAGCTCAAATAACAATGGGAGAGATTTCCATCAAAATAAATATCGCTGATCGCGTGTATCCGCTTCGTGTAGATATAGCAGAGGAGGAAATTATCCGCCATGCAGCGAAATTGATTAATGAAAAAGTAAAAGAGTTACAGGATAGTTATACTGTTCGTGATAAGCAAGATTTATTGTCGATGTGTGTGCTTCAATATGCAACAGGAATGTTGAAAGCGGAGCGACAGGTACAGACACAAGATCAAGGTTTAGAGCAGTCGGTTCATGAACTGGATCAACTATTATCTAATTTCTTTACAAAATAATCGTTCTTTATAGCGCTTTACTAAACGAATTTGCCGCAATTGAATTCGGGTTGTCACTATTTTAAACTTAACGCTTCAATATTACAGGCGAAAAGATGTAGGTCATTTTGCGTAAGCCATCTGGACCATGATCATAGCCTAATTATGTATATTAGAAGTTTAATAATATTAGATACCCGGTATTTAATTGCGGTTTTTTTTTGAAAATTATAAATAAATAAACTACATATAAACAATTAATAAATACATGGACATCGCAATTTATATCATACTTTCTCTGATTGTTGGTATTGCAATTGGCCGTTATCTTTTAGCTCTTATGTTTACTAAACAAACACAAGAAGCTCAAGAAAAGGTGAAAAGCATTATAAAAGAAGCCGATCAAGAAGCAGAACATCTGAAAAAGAAAAAACTATTAGAAGCAAAAGAAAAGTTTCTACAGTTGAAATCAGAGCATGAAAAAGAGGTCAGCCAACGCAATAATACCATCAGTCAAAAGGAAAATACCTTACGTCAGAAAGAACAATCAGTCAACCAGAAGCTTGAAAACTTAAACCGTGAAAAGCAAGAATTAGACGCTACACGCAAGCAACTTGAAAAGCTTGTTGAAGTCAATGAAAGTAAGTCTGAAGAAGTCGAGCAGATCAAATTACAACATATCAAGCAATTAGAAGGTATTGCTGGGGTGACCGCTGAAGAAGCTAAAAACCAATTGGTAGATTCACTACGCGAAGAAGCTCGCTCTCAAGCGATTAGTCAAATTAAAGATATCGTTGACGAAGCTAAATTGACAGCAACTAAAGAAGCAAAGAAAGTCGTTATCCAGACCATACAACGTACGGCAACTGAATCTGCAATTGAAAACACCGTTTCGATTTTTAACATTGAAAATGATGAAATCAAAGGACGTATTATCGGACGTGAAGGACGTAATATCCGTGCTTTAGAAGCAGCAACCGGTGTTGAGATCATTGTAGACGATACACCTGAAGCCATTATTTTATCTGGTTTTGATCCAGTACGTCGTGAAATCGCACGTTTAGCTTTACATCGTTTGGTCACAGATGGACGTATCCACCCGGCACGTATCGAAGAGGTCGTCGCAAAAACACGTACGCAGATTGAAGACGAAATTGTGGAAATCGGTGAACGGACTGCTATTGACTTAGGTATTCACGGTTTACATCCGGAATTGATCCGTATGGTAGGCCGTATGCGTTACCGTTCTTCTTATGGACAGAATCTATTGCAACACTCACGTGAGGTCGCAAATTTTGCCGCAACAATGGCTGCAGAATTGGGCTTAAATGTGAAACACGCAAAACGAGCTGGTCTTTTACACGATATTGGTAAAGTGCCTGACGATAATCCTGAATTGCCACACGCGATTTTAGGGATGCAGTTGGCCGAAAAATACAAGGAGCATCCTGATGTGTGCAACGCAATCGGTGCCCACCATGATGAAGTCGAGATGACTGCTATGATTTCACCAATTGTTCAAGCTTGTGATGCGATCTCTGGAGCGCGTCCAGGAGCACGCCGTGAAGTGGTAGAGAGTTATATCAAACGTCTTAAAGAATTAGAAGATCTAGCATTATCATATCCAGGAGTTGAAAAAACTTTTGCGATACAAGCAGGGCGTGAACTACGCGTTATTGTTGAAAGTGAGAAGATATCAGATGCGCAAGCAGAGATTTTAGCCGCTGATATTTCAAACCGGATTCAGACCGAGATGACCTATCCAGGTCAAATCAAAGTAACTGTTATCCGTGAAATCCGTTCTGTCGCATACGCGAAATAACGCGAATGTCAACATATCAAGTACAAAAGCCTCAACATCGTTGAGGCTTTTGCTTTTAATAGCGCTTTAGGTCTATATTTCAATTTTTATTTTTAGTATTTTTGCTGTATTATTTGGCAAAAACTGTAATCTCGATTAAATGAAGAAAAAACAAGCTCCCGTACCAGAAGTCAAAAGGCCCGTTGATCAATATTTTGATCATTTAGATGCTAATTTTCAAGATCCTAACAATAGGATGATTCAAATTATATTTTTACCGCTATTTTTTTTCGGCTTGATGGGGATGATTTGGATGATTCCATTTCCACAATTTGATTTTTTAGTCAAACTGGGCTGGCACACCTTTTTGAATTGGGGATCTTTCTTTATTGCAATTGTTATTTACTACTATTTAAAGCTTTCTCCGACCTTATCGTATGCCGTATTGCTCTGCATTGGTATCATGAGTTATTTTATTGTACAGCTCGAATATATAGAGCGTGATGGTGGTCCAGGTGTATTGTTGGTTTCTACGTTAATCACTTTAATTTCACTACTTGTATTATGGGTAGGGAAGTCCAAGGAAAAAAATACGATTTCGTTCAAACAGTTTTGGTTGTTTCTGACGGTAGGGCCTATTTGGTTATGGCACTTTGCTTTTCAGAAGATCAAACTTAAATATTAAAAGTTTTTGAGCGATCTTAAAAGCCTTGTTGTTTCAGTACAACAAGGCTTTTTTTATGCAATTATCATGTTAGGTATTCCTTTTGCCCAACGAGCTGCCTCAATATGTGTATTTGCGTATCTTCTATAATCAACACGCCCACATTGTAGGGCTGCTTACTGGAGTCAAATTTTTAAGGGAAATATTGAAATTGGAATACAATCACTAGCTCCATTTTTTGCTCCTCTAAATCCGTTTGTATGGTGTGCACTTGACGTGATCGTTAACCGTCACTGATTAGCTTTGACAGGTCATAAATCTAATTTGCTCAACGATGAGTTCTATTAGTTAGCGTGCTAATTTATTCAAGATTCGATCGGCGCGGTGAGAACAAACTCAGCCAGAGTAGGATCACTTCTTGCAAAGAAGCCATCATATGTTTCAAATAGGTGATTGTTTCTTCTAAACAAGTGATCGCTTCTTCCAAGAAAGTGATTACGTTGGGCTAAAGTAATCACTTGCTTGGAAGAAGAAGGTGTATCTTACCAAGAAGTGATCACTTGTGAGACAACATGGAGGTAAATCTGATAGAGAAGTCATCACTTGTTGAGAACAAATAGGTACATCTTTTGGATAAGTGTTCATATGTTACAAATTTGTGATCACATCTTTACTAGATGGAGATGCTTCTTAGTAAGATGTGTTTCAAACTTGACAACAAGTGATCCCTTTAGGCTTATGCGATCATGAATCGTGAGAAAGAAGTAGGATTTTATTGAATAATAGTAAGGTTATCTGAAATAAGTGATTCTTTCTTGAAAAGAAGGGATTACATTTTGGAAAGAAGTGATCAAATCTTTTCAAGTTGTGACTTGTCAAAGCTAAGAAGTAGTCCCAGAAATAGGCATAATAAGTATGGAAACGGTCTCTATGATGTCTTAAGCATGTTTCTTTATTCAGATATCTGATCATAAAGGCAGTTTCATGATTACGTTTTTTTAATTGTTATGCTAACCTTTAGCTGTCTTAAACGATGGTGATCTTGTTATCTAAAGTTTGATGAAGATCAGTGACTATGCTATTTTATAGGGTAATAGCTGAACAAAAACTTTTCTGCTACTTGTGGTTAATAATCCCGTAAATCTAAAATATTTAAACAAAGCGTGAAGTTAGTTTGTTTAATAAAGTGGAAGTTTTATGATAGAATAATCAAAAAATAAATCATTTTTGTAGAAAGAGGATGATTTATGAAAATAACGTTGCTGTGCATTGGGAAAACAGATGAAAAATATTTGATTGAAGGTATTGAAAAATATTTGAAGCGATTAAAGTTTTATATTACCTTTAACTTGGTCGTGATTCCTGCTATCAAGAATAGCAAAAATTTGACCCAAGAGCAGCAGAAAGAGAAAGAAGCACAGCTTTTGCAGAAGTATATCACTTCTCATGATACGGTGGTCTTACTGGATGAGTTTGGAAAGGAATATCGTTCTTTGGAATTTGCATCCTATCTGGAAAAGCACATGGTTCAGAGCACGCAGCATCTTATTTTTATCATAGGTGGACCTTATGGTTTCGATGATCAGATCTATCAGCGTGCAAATCAGAAAATATCATTGTCAAAAATGACCTTTTCACATCAGATGATCCGTTTGTTTTTTGTTGAGCAGACGTATCGCGCATTTTCAATATTAAAAGGTGAGCCATATCATCATGAATAATTATGGAATTTATTTAATTTGAGCATCTACTAAAGAAAGGAGTTAATATGTTACCAAGTAAAAGAGATTATAACTTTAAAAGCGATGATAGTAATTCCCGTATCACCAAAATTATTATTATTGTCGGCATTATCCTCGTATTGCTATTGGCTTATTTTACATAGCATATCGGGGAGTACCATGTTTATAGAAAAGTTCTAGATGTATATTTAGAACTTTTTTTATTTGATGGTTATCCCATATTTGGTGACCAATTAAATAAGCGTACCATATACTCAAATCGGCACTATTTATGATCATAAATTGGGTCAGAGACTTAATTGATCGATACTCAGAATAGAGGCAGTTGAATGGCTTAAATCACCAAGGTGATCCTGATCAAAACGAATCTGGCGTACCGTAATTCTTTAGCATAGAGCAGATGGATTATACACTGTTTCTAGGGTAAAAAGAAGATGCCCCCCAATAGCAACTATAACCTGAATATATAGTCGAAAAATATGTGTTGAAATTAAAATTGTACCAACAACTATCCTTCTTTTTCTTCCTAAATCCTATAGCCCATTTTCTAGTTTTTGTGGTTGTCTTTTTAGTTGCGCTAGGAGCGGAGATCATGAAAACGCCATGACTGCCGAAAGCTGGCTCAAGTTGGGGCAGATCTATACCGGCTCCATACCAGATTCGGACACTGTTTTACCGAAAGCCGTCTATACACCGCTTCTGCACCGCCTATTTCCCGTCCCTGACCCGGGAAATGGACGGTGCAGGGACTGTGCAATTGCGGAGTAGGGACAAGAAAGTTTAAAACAAGGTACGAACAAGGTTAAAACAAAGTACGAATCAGATCCAAATAACTTGACATTTTTGCTGTCCATTTTAAAGCAAAATAGAGCTTTCAAATGGGCCAAGAGTGTACCGTTAGTGTACGGGTTATTCATGGGGAGTGTACAAAAGAGCTACTAAGAGTCTACGGGAAAGCGAGTAAGAAGCTGCCGAATAGTTACTCAGGTTAGTCGCTTGGCTCAAGATCAAGAGGAGAGACTAGGCAAGCACAGGAGTACCGTTGTTCAGGTATAGATCAAGCATGCGTAGTGCATATGCTAAGTAATGATAAAGCATAGATAGTGCGTAAAACGGTACCCATTGATACACTATCTATGCACTATCAACGCTTTATCTATGCTTCATTTATACTTGATCTTTACCTCAAAGGTGCTTCATTTGAAATAAGAAGTTTTAAGCTGTTAAGTTTTATTTATCATACATGAGGGTATTTTTGTGATGATCATCTCGTAAATCGCTTAAAATGCTTGTGAGATAAAAAGATGGTGGGTGTTGATGATGTCGGAATCAATGGGCTGTGCACAGGTATGAAGTTTAAGATATCCTTTCTGCAGCTCAGGAATAAGGCGAAATTGACCGATTGGGGTGAGAAAATTTAAGCGGTGGATTCGATCTGAAAAGAAGTATTGTTTGTGCAACTAAATTGGTTGAATGGTCAAGTTGAAGGGAGTTGTTATTTTTGGTATTCTAAAAGGCGTATTACCAAATGTGTTAATATATTTTCTGATAAAGAAAATCTGCTCCATGTCAGGATTTTACAAAATACAGCGACGTTTACTCATTAAGTATTTACTTGTGAAATTTGTCGGTGTATAATTGATCTCTATAAAAAAAATAGGCGATACTGGGAGTATCGCCATAAAATCACACTAACTATTAAAAAACCTATAGAACTAGGAATTTGCAAATTTGATTATACCAAAACGTCATGCTTTCACATGATGAGTAATCTTAAAAAAAAATAAACGTATTCGGTTTCTTTTACAAAAGATGTTTCTCTTGTTGGTCAACGTAAATTTAATGAATTTTTTTAAAAATGCAAATTTATTTTTTATCTCTATAAAAAACATTCCAGGCGACCTGATCTGTTTTAAAAGTTAGGCTCATTTCTTGTAAATCATCGATTTTTACCCAACGGAACGATTGTGCTTTACCGTCTTCATATTCCTGTCCTTCAAAATCAAATTCTTGGCTTGTCGTTCGGATCGCGATGGGGCTGGTATTCTTAATTAAATAGTAAATGGATATAATTTGACTTTCATTGAAACTTGATTTTTCGTAAAAATCGGTCGTATAAATATGTGATATGACTTCAATATCAAAGTTACACTCTTCTTGATACTCTCTTTTTAAAGCATCAAGTAATCCTTCTCCATATTCTAAACCTCCTCCGGGAAATTTGGTAAAAGATACGTTTTCAGTTTTCTCATCGCTGATGAGCACTTCATTATTATCATTGATCAAAATTCCGTACACTCTTACATTAAAAGGAAACATGCGTTATTGTTTTATTTTTTTGATAAATCTTTCAGGTAAATATTTCTAAACTCGACAGGTTGGCCTTCACTTTGCAATGCGATAAAGCCTTGCTTCAGCTTTTTGCCGTCTATTTTTATTCTAGGGTCGTATCGGTTTGCCACTCCACCTCCTATGGTCGGTTCGCTATATTGAAGTACAGTATCGCCATTGATGATATGGGTAATCAACGAATCACCAAGGACAATTAATTCAGCCTTCACCCATTGATCTCCATCATATGTTTTAGATGATGAATCGAGGCAATGTGATTCCAGTTTTTTGCCTTGATACACAATATCTGTCCCTGGGGAACACATATTGCCCGTTGGCCTTGGCTGACCGTCACTAAGCCCTCCTAGAAATTGCATTTCAACCGATATTGGCCAATCCTGCTCTTTGGGCATAGTCTTTGGATCTTGTGAATGAAACATCAGACCACTATTGCGCAAGGTGTAAGAGGGTGCTCCTTTTTGCAGATCGCCGTAAAACCTATATTCCAATTTGACATGATAATGGGAGTAGGGGGTATCGTAATAAAGATGACCATACTGCTCATTGAAGTCGCCATAACCATCATAATTGACTTGGATGACCTTGTCTTTTACACGAAAAGTATGGGCAAAGTTTTCTCCGACCTCATGATGATGGATTTTGACTGTCCAGTTATCCAGATTTTTGCCATTAAATAAACTGATCCACTCCTTCTTTTGCTGTTTTGCGGGACTTGACTGTGTCGTACATGCAGCAGTGAACATGCAGAGGCCAATGGGTAATATATGTTTTAGTTTCATTGTTATAAAGGCATAAAACCATTTTCTACGGTATGTTCATCGATCCCCATATAAGAGTAATGTCTCGGTAAAAACCAAGATATAGACGACATAATCTGTTTAAAATCTTGTTCGGTTTGAAACATATCGGGCGTAATATTGAACACTAAATCTTGGCTTACCAAATTTTCATCTTCATAATTTCTAGCAATCAGCATCACCTTAGGATCTTTTATCCCCATGTTGACTAAGTATTCCCTGAGGTTATGACGTAAGTCCTGGGGAAGAATGGTATCCGATGGTTGACCGACTAAGATTTTTTCATCTTTATCAATATGTGGCTCTTCAGTTTTTTGGGAGAATATCGACTCATCGGTATAAAATTCTTCATTTAAGAAATAATTGACAAGGTCGCCATAGGAGAAGATCCAATCGGGCTGTTCTTGATGCGTATTGATGGCAAGTCCCATTCCTTTTTTCAACAGGAAGCTTTTCAATTTATGTTTGATCACAAATGCTTGGAAATTTTGATCTTTAGGTGCATTTTCCAATTGGAAGTATGGATAGCCATCGGGACCAATAATCAATTCTGATGGGGCCAATTGGAAGGTTGCTTCATCAATGTTCGCTAAGAAGTCCGCCACCCATTTTTCATCACGCTCTTGAAAAGGAACTTCTAGTAAAGAGTTAATGTTAATCGTCTTTGACAAGTTTCCCAATAGATTTTCGTTGGAATCCTCACTGTCGTTAAATAAATGTATCGTGCTCATATAAAATTTGAATCCTTGTAATGGTGAGTAAAAATAGTCAATTTATTAGGAATGGGGTACACGGAATGCTTAACAATTTGAATTTCTTATTTTTTTCGTCTATTTCCCTTTTTCAGTTCACTGGTTGAAATCATTTGATCCCAGCTTAATACGTACGGATGTTGGTCGTCGATTTTGATTTGTTTATGCAATGCCAATTGAAGTTGAATCCATTTATGATTATCCTCGGCATCGCAAAAGGTGTAAGCTTTACCTGAAACCCCATTTCGGCCAGTTCGCCCGATGCGATGTAGGTATAGGGCCTCTTGGTCTGGGACTTCATAATTGATCACCATGGGGAGATTTTCAATATCGACCCCGCGAGCCAGCAGGTCGGTTGCCACCAAGACCTGAATGTCCTTGGCTTTGAAGGCATTCAATACGTGGGTTCTATTTTTTTGTGACTTATCGCCATATAGTGCTTCTGCCGGGATACCGTCTTTTCTTAATTCTTGAACAATGCGCTCTACGCCATGAGTGGTGCGGCTGAAAATCAACATCTGCTCCTGCGGATTTAAGTCAATTAAATATTTGATCAACTTTTTTTTATTGCTTTTATCCACATAAAATACCCGTTCTTCGATAGCTGTATTTTTGATTTCTTTTTTGATCTCAATTTTAAGCGGATTTTTGAGTGTTTTATTTGCGATGCGTAAAATATCGTTTGGAAGCGTGGCTGAGAAAAAGAGGTTTTGTCTTTCGCTTGGTAATGCTTGCAGAATTTGATTGACTTCTTTCATAAAACCGAGTTCCAGCATTTGATCAAATTCATCAATAACAAGGGTCTTGACCGAATGAAAAGAAATGATGCCTTGAGCGAATAGATCCAACAGGCGACCGGGTGTAGCTATGATCAGGGTTGGATGCTGTGATATCGCTTGGATCTGCTGATCATAAGCTTGACCGCCACAGATGGAGACGGTGGAGATGTGGTCTGCTTGTGTGAGGGCTGTTATTCTTGCTTGTGTCTGTAGGGCCAGTTCGCGTGTAGGGTTTAAAATTAAGGTTTGATCTTGAAGCGATGCTTCCTGTGTGTGGTACCGATGTAAGATCGGTATGGCAAAGGCTTCGGTTTTCCCTGTGCCGGTGGGGGCGATACTGATAAGATCTTGTCGGCGTAATATCTGTGGAATAGCAAGCTCCTGAATGGGGGTCAGATCGGTAAAACCCGACTGCGTTAAAATAGATAAAAGATGGGAGTGAATGTGAAGATCTTGAAATTTCAATTTTTTATGCGTTGATTTTATCAAAGATATGATTTCGAGATTAAATTATTAAAAATCTTTAGAAGAGTAACTACAAGCGAATTGTAAGTGCTAATTCGTTAATACAAATATTTATATGGTATAAATAGATATCTTCAATTTTTTATTAAAGTTAATAATGATTATTTTAGAATATTATTTTTATTAAATTTGTTGGAAACTGAAAATATAATATGTTGGAAACCACATTAGACCAAGGCAGTGATTTAAGTTCGAAACTAAGTTTTGATGACTTTAGAAAGATCATTGTTGAAGATTATAGGGTTGCAGTAGAGAGCAGATATGTTAGTCTATTGGGGCGTAAGGAAGTCTTAACCGGGAAAGCAAAATTTGGCATTTTTGGAGATGGCAAAGAGCTGGCACAGATTGCCGTTTCTAAAGTCTTTCAAAAAGGGGATTGGCGCTCGGGGTATTATCGAGATCAGACACTCGCTTTTGCAAGTGGGATGACCACTATCTACCAGTTTTTCTCTCAATTGTATGCACATCCAGATGTCGAGAAAGATCCTTCTTCTGCTGGCCGTCAGATGAATTGCCATTTTTCAGTTCGTGTGATCGATGAAGATGGTAATTGGCTGGATCAAACGCAGCAAAAAAATACCTTTTCGGATATTTCAACGACTGGTGGTCAAATGGCGCGTATCCTAGGGCTTGGGCTGGCTTCAAAATTATATCGCGAAAATCCGAATCTATCGTATTTGAAGTATTTTTCAAATGGAGGAAATGAAGTGGTTTTTTGTTCTATCGGAAATGCGTCCACTTCTGAAGGTGTATTCTTCGAAGTGGTCAATGCAGTAGGAGTAAAACAAATACCTGTCGTGATCTCCGTATGGGATGATGGATATGGGATTTCAGTTCCTAATGAGGTACAAACGACCAAAGGTGATATATCTGAAATATTAAAAGGATTTCAAAAAGAAAATGGATCTAATGGTTTTGAAATATTTAAGGTAAAGGGCTGGGACTATCCTGGACTTTGCCAAACCTATGAACGTGCTGCAAAATATGCGCGTGAAAATCATACGCCTTGTATCGTACACGTGATCGAATTGACCCAACCGCAAGGTCATTCTTCTTCAGGCTCGCATGAGCGCTATAAATCAAAAGAACGTCTGGATTGGGAATTGGAAAACGATTGTATTGTAAAAATGCAAAAGTGGTTGATCGATTCGGATATTGCCACTGCAGAACAATTGAAAGTGATCGAAGAAGAGGCGAAGGAATTTGTTCGCAAGGAGCAGCGCCGTGCCTGGTCGGATTACAATAAGGCCTTGGCCGTAGATGCTTCTCAGGCGATCGCATTATTGAGTCAAATCGATGATGAAGCGGTCGAATTGCCGCTCAAGCAATTGCAGTCTCTAACCGAACCTTCGCTAAAAGAGGTGTACAGCACTGTACGTAAGGTGATTCGTGAATTGAAAGGGAAAGATATTGATGGTAAGGCGACTTTGTTGGCTTGGTATAAGCAGCAGCAGCAGGTCAATGAAAAAAGATATAACTCAAAATTGTTTACCACTGGTCATCAGGGACCGGACCACGTTGAAGTGGTCGAACCGTTTTATTCGGACGACGCCAAGATCATCGATGGACGGGAGATCCTGAACATTTGTTTTGAACAGAATTTTCTTCGTGATGAACGATTGATCGCCTTTGGTGAGGATGTGGGTAAAATTGGTGATGTAAACCAAGGTTTTGCAGGGCTACAAGAAAAGTTTGGTGAACATCGGGTATTTGATACCGGAATTAGGGAGAATTCGATTATTGGGAAAGGAATAGGATTGGCTATTAGAGGTCTTAAACCTATTGCTGAGATTCAGTATTTAGATTACCTGCTATACGGCATTACGGTAGCGAGTGATGATCTCGCGAGCTTAAGTTACCGCACGTTTGGTGGTCAAAAAGCACCTGTGATCATTCGTACACGTGGCCATCGTTTGGAAGGTATCTGGCATTCGGGATCACCGATGTCCATGATCTTGGGCACATTGAGAGGTCTGCATATCTGTGTGCCACGCAATATGACGCAAGCGGCAGGGATGTACAATACCTTATTTAGATCGGATGAACCTGCATTGGTGATCGAGTGTTTAAATGGATACCGATTAAAAGAACGTTTACCTCATAATATCGGTGATTTTACGGTACCCATCGGTTATGCTGAACGTATTAGAGAGGGGCAGGATATCACCATCGTATCTTATGGGTCTACTTTGCGTGTGGTGGAAGAAGCAGCGATGGAACTGGATCGATTGGGGATAAGTGTGGAAATCATTGACGCACAAACTTTGCAACCTTTTGATCGAGCGCATTTAAGTGCAGAATCTTTAAAAAAGACAAATAAATTATTGGTTGTAGATGAGGATGTACCTGGTGGTGCGTCGGCGTTTATAATGCAACAGATATTGGAAGAACAAAATGGCTATTATTTATTAGATAGCCAACCTCGTACATTAAGTGCCCGAGCACATCGTCCTCCGTATGGTTCTGATGGAGATTATTTTACGAAACCTTCGAGCGATGATATTGTAGAAGTGGTTTTTGAAATGATGAATGAGGGTAATCCAGATAAATATCCCGCACTGTTTTAAACAGCGTGGGATATTTTAGTTTTTAGGAGAACTGTGCTGCTGCTCCAATAATAGCAGCTTCTTCTCCTAGAATTGCTGTCTTGATATGGAATGCTTCAATTTCATTTTTCTTGCTTGCCATTAATAGAGGCAAGGCTTTGGCAATATTTCCTCCGATGACAAAATCGGTACAATGATATTTTTTACTGAAAAAATCAAGAAAATCAATCAAATGGGTGCTGTATTCATCACATATGATGTTGAATGCAGGTTTATCTTGATGTTCGGTGATTATTTGTTTTAGACCTGTGACTTCAATATTGGTCAGTTCTTTAAATCTTCTTATAAACCATCTGGTCACCAAGAATTCTTCAAAGATCAAACCCTGATACGGTGTATTCCAAAGATCTGCATCAAATGATTTTTCTCCCTTATTCCAAACGGCTGAACCTAATCCTGTTCCTAGGGTGATCCCCAGTACTCTTTGTTTTGTATGGAGATGTTGAGCAAAAACTTCTCCTTGGAGAAATGCAGCGGCATCGTTGATAAAGTGTATGTTTTGTTCCGGTATTCCGATCAATGTGGATAGAGGTGCTTTGATATTCATGTTGTACAGGTCGTCGTATTTACTCTGTCCTGTCATCATAGAAACGCCATTTTCATAATCAAAAGGTCCTGGCATAGCAATACCAATATGTTTGACATTTGAACCACCTGCTGCCACACAACTGTTGATTGTGTTTGCCCAAGTAAGGAAAATCGATTTAGCATTTTCTTGTGAAAAAACGTGGTTTCTAACCACGTTTTCTGAAATAATTTTCCAATCTAATTTATTCACTATGGCGACGCTGATGTGTGTGCCGCCAATATCCACTCCTAAAATGAATTCACTTTTATCTGACATTTTTGTAACTAGATTGTTTTAATAAATGATCAGCAATAACCAATGCAGCCATTGCTTCAACAATAATAACGGCACGTGAGACGACACAAGGATCATGTCTTCCTTTTCCTTGTACTGTAGCTTCATTACCATTTGAGTCTATGGTTTGTTGATCTCTCATGATGGTCGCAACAGGCTTGAATGCGGTTTTAAACGTGATATCCATTCCATTTGAAATACCACCTTGTATTCCTCCGGAAAAATTAGTGTGCGTTTTAGTCTGATTAATATCTTGCTCGTCGGAAATAAAAAGATCGTTATGTTGTGAACCTAATAATTCTGAACCTGCAAAACCAGACCCATATTCGAATCCGTGGACGGCATTGATGCTCATCATGGCTTTTGCCAGGTCTGCATGTAGTTTATCAAATACAGGTTCACCCAGTCCAACGGGCACATTTCTGATAATCGTCGAGATGCGGCCACCTACTGTATCACCCGATTTACGGACAGCATCGATGTATTCAATCATTTCTTTTGCTGTTGCGGGATCAGCACATCGTGCAATATTAGATTCTCTCAGATCTAACAAGGCGTTTAAGTCTTTTGTATCGAGATTTGGAGATTCAATTTTGCCGACGCCAGACACGTGTGCAAAAATTTCTATTCCATGCTGCTTTAAGAAAGATTTTGCAATGGCACCGGCCGCTACTCGAGCAGCGGTTTCTCTTGCCGAAGAACGTCCTCCACCTCTATAGTCACGATGACCATATTTCATATGGTAGGTGTAATCTGCATGTGAGGGTCTAAAAATATCTTTTATATGTGAGTAATCTTTCGATCGTTGATCTTCATTCGGAATGAGTATGGCAATGGGTGTTCCTGTTGACTTTCCCTCAAATACACCTGAAAGAATTTGAGCGGTATCACTCTCTTTTCTTTGTGTTGTTATTTTGGATTGACCAGGCTTGCGTTTATCCAGTTCTGATTGTATAAACTCCTCATCAATAGCGATATTTGGAGGACAACCATCTAAAATAACACCAATCGCTTTTCCGTGAGATTCCCCAAACGTGCTTATTCTAAATAAATCGCCAAATGAATTTCCTGCCATGATTTAATATAATTTCTATAAATATAGGTAAAACCGCAATAATAGGAGCATTATTGCGGTTTTTTTTGCTAAGTAATGATAAATTTATGCTCAGCTAAATGTTTCCAAAAATCTGGATAAGATTTTTCCACAACATGCGGCTCCTCAATTTGAATGCTTTTGAAAATTAAAGCAAGAGGGGCAAATGCCATTGCCATTCTATGATCTTCATAGGTGGCAAAAGAAACCGCTGTGGGTTCGAAGACTCCATCTGTTTTGATGTGATAGGTTGTTCCGTCTTCTATTAATTTTGCACCGAATTTAGCAATTTCAGTTTTCAGAGCTAAAATACGATCTGTTTCTTTGATTTTTAACGTTTCAAGACCAGTTAAAGAGATGTCGCGTCGTAATGCCGCAGCGACCACCACTACGGTCTGGGCCAAATCTGGACATTCTTTCATATCGAAAAATGTCTTTCCAGAAGGTTCACTTATTTTGGTGAGGTGCAATCCATCTTTTTCAAATGCGGATGCCACACCAAAATGGCTCATGATTTCTACGATAGCGATATCGCCTTGTAGACTATTTTTTTTGAGACCAGGAAGCGTGATCGATCCAGAATTGGACAGAGCTACGATCGCATACCAATAAGATGCGGCACTCCAATCTGGTTCCACATATATCGTTGCCTCTTTTGTTTCTTGATGAGGGATGTGAATGGTATTGTTGATCCATTCGTTTTTAATGCCAACTTCTTTGAGCATATTTAAGGTCATCGTCACATAAGGTCTTGAAGTCAGCTCGCCTTCAATTTCTAGCGTTAGACCTTTTTTCAAGGATGCTGCGATGAGTAGTAAAGCCGATAGGTATTGACTACTGATATTTCCTTTGATCGCAATTTTATCCTTACCTTGAAACATGCCACCTTCTATTTTAAGAGGAGGGAAGCCTGATTTTGCTTCATAGTGGACATCAGCACCAATGGTTTTTAACGCATCTACCAAAATTCCAATGGGTCTTTGCTGCATGCGTTCGGAACCTGTTAGAATAAAATTTCCTTTGATCAAATTGAGGTAAGCCGTCAAGAAACGCATCGCTGTTCCTGCAGGGCCAATATCGATTTTAGTCACACCAGATGTTGCATGAGCAGCGGTTTGAAGCGCCTCTCTTAATGTGACCGTATCAAAAGCCTGCGAAAGATTTTCTATTTGTACTTTCCCTTTTCCCAATGCTTGAATAATAAGGGCACGGTTACTTTCTGATTTTGAACCAGTCAGTTGAACCGTACCATTAATACTTTTGGATGGGTGAGTAAGTGTAATCACCTGTTGACTCATTATGCCTCCGCAGTAGGTTGAGTATTCATAATTGCATTTTGCTTACGAATCGATTCGTTGTGTAGTAATTCTAAGAACTTTACTGCAAAATCATTGCTCAACGTTAATGCCTCAGCAAGCTGGGTACGTTTTTGAACGATTTCATCCCAACGGTTTACTTGTAGGATCGTGACACTATTATCACGTTTATATTCACCGATTTTTTCAGCGATTTTCATACGTTCACCAATTTTTTGAATGATGAGATCATCTAATTTATCAATATTGGTACGCAACTCTGCAAGTTTATCTTCAAAAGCTGGATTGTCTGAATCTGCTTTACGTAAGTTTAAATGATCGATCAAATCAGCAAGAGCAGCTGGTGTTACTTGTTGTTTGGCATCAGTCCAAGCTACTGAAGGATCGATATGCGATTCAATAATCAAACCTTGTAAGTCCATATCCATTGCTTTTTGAGAAATGTATGGCAACAGTTCACGGTTACCACAGATGTGACTTGGGTCATTGATAATAGGTAAATCTGGGCATAAAGATTTTAACTGGATGGCAAGATCCCACATCGGTTCATTACGGAAAGCCGATTTTTCGTAAGATGAGAAGCCTCTGTGAATAGCACCTAATCTTTTGATCCCCGCACGGTTGATACGCTCTAAAGCACCAAACCATAATGATAAATCAGGGTTGACTGGGTTTTTAACAAATACAGGGATATCAACTCCAACTAATGCATCAGCGATTTCTTGAACTGTAAAAGGATTTGCCGTAGAACGTGCACCGATCCATAATACATCTACACCAGCAGCTAAAGCTTCTTCTACGTGCTTGGCAGTCGCTACTTCTGTTGCTGTCAATAGACCAGTTTCAGCTTTTGCTCTTTTCAACCATTCTAAACCAATAGAACCAATACCTTCAAATTCTCCTGGACGAGTACGTGGTTTCCATATACCTGCACGTAAAATGTTTACTTTACCGGTATTTGCTAATAAATGTGCTGTTGATACCAATTGATCTTCTGTTTCAGCACTACAAGGGCCTGCGATAATTAATGGCTTGTCTCCTGTATCTAACCAAGATTTTAAAGGGACGATATCTAATGTGTTTTTCATTGCTATGTAATTTTATTTTTGAGTGGTTATGAAACGATCATAATCATTATTTCTTACTTTTCGAGAGCTTTTGATGATGATGGTTTCAGCGCTATTTTGAGTTTTACTTTTTTAATTTATTTACGATTTAGATGCGGTCATTTTTGACATATTCGCCCATAATATTAAAATTGATACTATGTTTTAATACTTTACGGATAGCGGCATCATAATCGGACTGTTTTTTCCATTCGACATCAACGAAAAAATCATATTCGTTTCTTTTCCCGATGACAGGCATGGACTGAATCTTGCTCAGATTAATATTTTGATCAGCAAAGCATTGTAGAATAGAGGCTAAAGACCCTACTGAATTGCCCGTCTGAAAAGATAATGATGCTTTATTGGCATTGGCCTGCTCCTCTACATCATTGGATAATACCAAAAATCGGGTACTATTCTTTTTGTTGGTTTCAATCTTGGCTTCTAATATATTGAGGCCATATGTTTTTGCGGCAAGAGTACCTGCAATAGCAGCTGTATCGGTCAATTTTTGATTGGCTACTTTGGCTGCCGAAGCGGCAGTATCTGAACTTTCTGAAATCTTTACATCTGGCAATTCTTGTAAGAACTCTTCGCATTGACGAATAGCCATTTGATGTGACTCGATAAATTTGATGTCAGCAAGTTTAACGCCGGGTAGGGCTAGTAAATTTTGATGAATACTCAAAGCAATTTCACCCACAATATTGAATTTATAATCTCTTAACAGATTATAATTGGGCAATATGCTTCCTGCAATTGAATTTTCAATGGCCATGACAACATAATCAACTTTTTTCTGCTTTAATAATTCGCAGGTCTTTTTGAAAGTATCGCATTCTATCGTTTCGATGTCTTCACCAAAATACTTCAGTGATGCTTCCTCATGAAAGGAAGCTTTTACTCCCTGTATTGCAATTTTTAAACCCATTGTCTGTTTTATATGTTCTTAGAAAAAGCAAAAGTTCCGATTGTTGACCGGAACTTTTGCTTTTTAATATCTTGTGATGATTACAAATTCGTTCCAGCTCTTATTGTCTAAAATAAAAGTAATTAAAAAAATATGTAGTCGTCATTTTCATTATTTGTTCGTTTCGATGTTTCAAATATACGCATGTTTTTTAATAATACAAGAGAAAAAATAAATATTTTTAATCTATTTATTTTATTCAATTTTTGATATAAAAATACGCTTTATTTTAATCGAATTTTAGGTTAATTTTTTAATCATTTATTTTGTTAAATAATGTGTTTAAATATATTTAAACACATTATCGATGGTTTTTTAACCTTTATTTTACCTTTAAAAAACATTATTTTTACCATTTTTATATGGCATTTTTTATTAATTTTTTAGTTGTTTTTACCATTAAAAATGGTCTATTTTTAAGGTTATTACATCTGTTTTAAGTCAAAAATTGTTATCATAATTCGTATTTTTGTCTCCTATATATCGCAATTTATACAACAATGTTTAAGCTCATAATCGCTCATTTCCTAATTTTTATCTTTTCATACAGCTTCGTAATCGCAAGCGTTAAGGATGATCCCCGCTATTTTAAAGTAAAAAGAGTCATCGATGGCGACACTTTTGTCATTGTCGATCGGCAGCATCAGGATGTAAAAGTTCGTTTAATTGGTGTAGATGCTCCTGAAACACGTAAAACGAGAAAAAAGCCCGTAGGCTACTATGGTCAAGAGTCAAAAGCATACCTCAAAAAACTGATTGATCAAAAAACTGTCCAATTGGTATTTGACGTGGGTAAAAAGGATCAATACGGCAGATGGCTTGCTTATGTGTATGTCAATCGCACATTTGTCAATGCTGATCTGGTGAAAAAAGGTTATGCGGTGACGTATACGGTGCCGCCTAATGTGAAATATGCGGAATATTTCGTAAAATTGGAACAAAAGGCCCGAATACAGGAAATGGGACTTTGGAAATATAAGAATTTATGATTTTTGTCCTTTTAAGTGTTCTGTGTAGTGTTGCTGTTGCCGTACTGCTCAAGTATGCAAAACTCCAGCAGATCAGTACAAAGCAAATGATTGTCTGGAACTATCCGGTAGCAGCAATACTGACGTATTTTGTGTTGCAACCCAGGCTCGCAGATATTCACGTCGAGCAGATGCCTTGGCAGTTGTATATTCCTCTAGCGATTTTATTGCCGACTCTTTTTATTTTTATAGCACTGACTATTCAGTATACAGGATTGGTCAAGGCTGAGATCGCACAGCGCCTGTCTTTGTTTATTCCTTTAATGGCTTCTTTTATTCTTTTTTCTGAAGTGATTTCGTGGAATAAAGGAATCGGTATTTTGGTCGGTTTAGCGGCCATTGTCTGTTCCATTGGCTGGCAAAAGGGGAATGTAAAGCAAAGGAATAAAGTGGGAAGTATAGCCTATCCTTTACTGGTTTTTGTTGGGATGGGTATTATCGATATTCTTTTTAAACAGATCGCGCTCCATCAATCTGTACCTTATATTACGGCGATGTTTATGGTGTTTCTAATCGCGATGTTTGTCGCCTTTTTATTCATGATTTATTTTTTGGCAGTTGAAAAGCAAGCATTTTCTGTTAAATCTCTGGTTTTGGGAATTGTACTGGGTTTTTTCAACTTTGGGAATATTTTATTTTATATGAAAGCACACCGCGCAATTCCAGAAAATCCTTCTATTGTATTTACAGGTATGAATATTGGCGTGATTTCAGTAGGAGCGGTAGTCGGTGTTTTATTATTTAAAGAAAGGCTAAGTGTGATCAATAAAATTGGTTTGGCACTGGCTATTATATCGGTTTTAATTATAACATATTTGTGAGTTTATTTGAAGATACATATCGTACTATTGAAAAAAGTGCAGAGGGAATATTTCGGGATAAGGGCAGTAAATTTATTGCTTATGCATATCCTTTCACTCATGAAGAGCAGCTCAAGGAAATTATTGTGGAGTTGAAAGCGCTGCATCCTAAGGCGCGCCACCATTGCTGGGCATACCGGATGAGCCCGGATCGTACGGTCTTTCGATTGAATGATGATGGTGAACCTTCGGGGACAGCAGGCAGGCCTATTTTAAATGTGCTGCTCTCACAGGATGTAACCAATATTATTGTGGTGGTCGTCCGTTATTTTGGAGGAACACTCTTGGGGGTACCTGGTTTGATCAATGCTTATAAAACAGCGACACAAGAGGTCTTGTCCGTGGCCGAAATTGTAGAGAAAACAGTCAACGATATTTATAAGATTGAGTTCGATTATTTAGCGATGAATGATGTGATGCGTGTGGTCAAAGAAGAAAATATCGATATCAGTAAACAAGTTTTTGATAATACCTGTTATATGGAGGTGGAAGTGCGAAAAATGCAGGTCAATTCGGTCGTTTCACGTTTTGATAAAATTGAAAATTGTAAACTCTCTTATTTGCGAACGATATGATAAATGATTCAGAATTAATATTGAACAAAGATGGTAGTATCTACCACCTCAATCTGATGCCGGAAGACATTGCCGATACGATTATTACAGTCGGCGATCCCGATCGTGTGACGAAAGTATCTCAGTATTTTGACCGTATCGAATTGCAAAAAGGGAAGCGGGAGTTTATCACCCATACCGGATATATGGGTCATAAACGTATTTCTGTGATCTCGACAGGGATAGGGACCGATAATATTGACATTGTCTTTAATGAGCTCGATGCCTTGGTCAATATAGATTTTGTTTCTAAAGGATTGAAATCAAAATTAACCAGTCTAAATATTATTCGGATCGGAACTTCTGGTGCCGTTCAGTCGGATATTGAGATGGGAACAATTTTGGCATCTTCGTTTGGGGTAGGTTTTGATGCGCTTATGCAATATTATATCAAACCTTATTCGGCTGCGGAGAAAAAACTGGAAAAGGCCGTATGGGATGCTTTTCCTAATTTATACCTCAAACCTTATGTTGCAGAGGCCAGCGCATCTTTATTAGCGCAGTATGCGCATGATTTACCTCAAGGTGTGACGATGACCGCTCCGGGATTTTATGCGCCTCAGGGGCGGAATGTACGTTCGGAAAATACCTTTCCCAATTTAATTCAATTGGCAAATACATTCCAATCTGAAGATTTACGGATTACAAATTTAGAAATGGAGACCGCAGGAATCTATGCGTTGTCGCGTATGTTTGGACATCATGCCTTATCCATTAATGCCATTTTAGCGAGCCGAGTGGCGGGACATTTTAGTGCTGAACCCGAAAAAGTAGTCGATCGCGCCATAAAATTGGTCTTGGAACGCTTTTAATCCAATAGAAAAGGAGTGGTTTTAAACGACTCCTTTTCTATTGGAATCAAATTTTAGCATAATGAAGAGCAAGATGGTGAAACTCCATAAGGACGATCCTCCATAGCTAATGAACGGTAAAGGAATACCAATAACAGGTACTATCCCGATGGTCATGCCGATATTGATAAAGAAGTGGAAAAAGAGGATGGAAGCCACACCATATGCATAAATACGGGCAAAGGCCGAACGCTGTCGTTCTGCAATATGAATGATGCGGAGCAACAATGTCAGATAAATGCCGATCAGAAATAAGGAGCCTACAAATCCCCATTCCTCGCCCACCGTACAGAAAATAAAATCAGTACTTTGCTCGGGAACGAAGTTATATTTGGTCTGTGTACCTTGCAGATATCCTTTTCCCCAAAGCTGACCGGAACCAATTGCTATCTTAGATTGATTTAAATTGTAACCCTGTCCTCTTGGATCATCCATTTTTCCCAGGATGATATCGATACGATTTCTTTGATGTGACTGTAAAACATGATTATAGACCAGATCCACGGATAATATAAATACCGCAGACGCAGCAAAAATAATCCCGATATTGATTAAGTTTTTCCGCTTTTTTCTAAATGTCCACATAAAGAATCCTGCCAGTACAGCGAGTATGCCAATTAAGATCCAGGCATTGACCAAAAGCGCCATGACAAACAACACAATACACAGGCCTCCGAAAATAAGCAAACTGTTATTGACATATCCTTCGCGATAGAATACAAAGATAAGGGAAAAGAAGGCGAGGGCAGAACCTGTATCGGGCTGGAGCATAACCAGGAATACCGGAAATAATACAATACCAGCACCAATGGCTAACGTATGCATATTTGGATTTTTATTGCTCTGAGAACTCAAATAATTGGCCAGCAATAGACAGGTCGCTAGTTTTCCAAATTCGGAGGGTTGAAGCCTGAAACTCCCGATAGGGATCCATGCTTGATTTCCTCCAACATTTCTACCGATGACCAGTACGGCAATTAGGAGTAAAACAACTACTGCATAGATAACTGGAGATGCAGAACTGAAAAATTTGGCATCTATAATTAATATGGTAATGCCAATGATCAATGCAGAAGCAATATACATGGATTGCTTACCATAGTTGGTGGCCATATTAAACAAGCCCGGATTTTCTGGATCATATACTGCTGCATGAATATTGAACCAACCGATCAAACATAAAGCCAACCAGAGCGAAATGGTTAACCAGTCTATTTTTCCGAAAAAACTGTTTTTTTGGTTATTCATGACTTCTATTTACGGCACTATGATGAACGATTGTCTCCCTTGTTGTTACTGCAGCAATGCGGTTGACACTTTTTGTGGTATCTTTTTTGGATTTAGTTGAATCCGTTGTTTTTTTTATTTCCGCTTTTTTAGGATCTGCTTTTGGAGCAGGCATAAAATTAGCATTGTAAATACGGTCTTGTATATGTTTCGGCATCGTAATGGTATCCTTGATGTATTTTTCAACCATCATACTGGCGATGGGGCCTGCCCATACACCACCATAGCCTGCATTTTCAACAAATACCGCAATGGCTATTTTAGGATTATCGCGTGGAGCGAAAGCGAAAAATACAGCATGATCTTTACCATGTGGGTTTTGTGCTGTCCCTGTCTTTCCGCACATTTCAAGACCTGCAATTCGATTGGCAAAAGCAGTTCCCTCGCCCATGTTGACAGCTCGGCTCAATCCTTCGATTACCGGCGTATAATATTTAGCATCGACGCCTGCTGATATTTTTTCTGTAAACTCTTTTTTCACGATCTTTCTATCCCCGATAGCTTTGATGAGATGAGGACGATAATAAAACCCTCTGTTGGCTACAATAGCCATGATATTGGCCATTTGAAGAGGAGTGACACCCATTTCACCTTGGCCGATGGATAGGGAGATATTAAATGCCGAACGCCATTTGTCATTTCTGTAGCTTTTAGTGAAATGATCAGATTTATATAACAAACCTGCGTTTTCTCCCGGTAAATCAATGCCTAAGCGATGACCGATACCAAATTTGGAAATGGCTTCATACCAAAGATCGTAAGCCTTTGGTCCTGATAAACCTCTGGAATCTATCATTTTAGCGTAAGTATACCCATAATAGGTATTACAAGACACTTGTATGGATCTGATCAAAGAAGTCGCTCCGTGGTAATGGGTACAACGCATAAAACCTCTTCCGCCGCCATAGCTATAACCGTGAGGACAAAAGAACGTGGTGTTTTCATCAATCACGCCAGCCTGTTGAGCCGTTAGGGCAGCGACGACTTTAAATACGGACCCAGGAGGATAGGATGCCTGAATAGGACGATTAAATAATGGTTTACTTTCATCGTTTAATAATTTCATGTAATTATTGCCTGTTTCACGCCCCACCATATCATTCGGGTTGTAACTTGGACTGCTGACATAGGCAAGGACTTCACCCGTTGAAGGTTCTATGGCCACAATGGATCCTAACTTATTTTTCATCAGTTTCTCTCCCAAGATCTGCAGTTCCTTGTCCAATGAAGAAACCAATCCTTCTCCCGAAACAGCTAAGGTATCGTAACGGCCCTCCATAAATACGCCTTTGGGTCTATTGAGCGCATCGACCATCAGATTTTTGACGCCTCTTTTTCCTCTTAATAGGTCTTCATACGATCGCTCGACACCACTTCTGCCTATATAATCTCCAGGACGGTAAAAACCGTTTGATTTTTCAATATCTTTTTCTGTTACTTCATTGACATAACCCAAAAACTGGGCAGCAATACTATCCGGATAACTACGGACGGTTCTATTTTGCACATAAAATCCTCTAAAGCGGTAGAGGTATTCTTGCAAATGTGCATAGGTACGGGAAGATAATTGTTTTTCAAATATAGAAGCACGATAAGGCGAATGGGCTCGTGCTTTATCCATGCGTTTAATAAAACCTTCCTTATCAATTTCGATGAGTTGACATAATAATGCCGTATCTATATCTTTTGCTTCTCTCGGCGTAACCATGAGGTCATATACGGGTTCATTTTGCACCAGAACTTGTCCGGTACGATCTAAAATAACTCCGCGAGCCGGATAGACAACAACCTTACGCATAACATTGCTATTGGCCGAATGAATGTAAGAATCGTCAATGATCTGGAGATAAAATAGTCGAGCGATTATTAATAATGCAATACTAATAATAATGCCTTGAATGACAAATTTACGTGCGAAAAAACTGTTCATAGACTCTTTATCCTTTGTTTAGCAATGGAACTCTTAAATTCTGCTCTTTCTTTTATAGAAAAGAAAACTGAAAATGAGCAGAATAGCCATTGTAAAGATACAACTTAAACCAATAGTTGCTAATGTGTATTGAAACTGTTTGAAACTAAATGTTTCTAATAAAACCAGAACAAAGTGGTGAATCAGTGTTCCAAAAAAGGTATAGGATAGGAACCATTTAAAATTCATTTCACCCAATATGGGGGTAATGAATGTATCCATATCATTTTCAATCGTAATTTTCATGAAGAATACCCGATAGGCTGCCAGTGCTACACAAGCTGCGGCATTGACACCAAGTGTATCATAAAAAGCATCAACTGTCAAACCCGTTAAAAATGCAATTGTAAAGAGTAGAAAATTGGATATTCCAGTAGGAAGCAAAAAAATAAATAGAATGTACGGGAAAGGGCTTGCCAGATTATAATAGCCAATATTTTTGAATAAAAATACTTGCATGGCAATAAGTACCAAAAATCGAATGATATTAAATAGTAATATTCTAGCCATTATCCTGATTCGTTTCTTCTAATTGTTTTAATTCTTTTGCAAATAAATCTTTTACTACGTAGACATGGTGTAGGTTGGAGAAATTGGTACTTAACAGGATGCGTAAATCCAGAAAAGAATCTCCTGATGATATTCCAGTCTCGACCACAGCTCCAACAAGAATGCCTTTTGGAAAGTGCCCCGAATAGCCTGATGTATAAACTTTTTCAGCTGTCTTCACTTTGACATGATTGGGGATTTCTTTGACCATTGCAAAACGATAATCGACATTACTTCCCCACACCAAAGAACCAAACACCTCGGTGTTGGCTAATGTTACAGATATTTTGGTGTCCGGATGTAAGAGTGACTGTACTGTTGAAAAGTGTGGGGTCACATTGAGCACAATGCCGACTACGCCATTTGGAGCCAGTACACCCATTCCTTTTTCGATGCCGGCTAGGGAACCTTTGTTGATAGTCAGGTAATTGCTTTTTTGATGAATACTATTGTTCGTTACACTTGCAATGATAAATTCATATCGACCAAATTCGCTACTGTCAATAACAGGGCTTTTTGCCATCGCAACGGTATCTGTGGTTAAGTAATTCTCCAGTTGCGTTCTTAGACTTGCATTTTCTTTGACCAATTGATCATTGGTTTCGGTAAGTGATAAGTAGCTTTTCCATGAATTTACTTTTTCATAGATATGCCCAATAATATGATTGGATGAATTGAGCGCACTAGCACGCTGGAAAGTATTGTTAGTAACAACCAGAAACACTGAAAATCCAAAAAATAGGATAAACCAAAAAAATGCGTTATAACGTCTCAGAAATAACCAGAGGTTTCTCATTGTTTATTAATTATTACTTTGCTATTTAATAAAGAAGCGATATAGTGAAAAATCAACTATATCGCATATAAAATTTTATGTTGTGGCAATTATGATTGCATTAAGAATTTAAATCTTCCGATATTCTTTAAGGCGATGCCTGTACCGCGGACTACTGCACGAAGAGGATCTTCTGCAATATGAACTGGTAATTTTGTTTTGGCTTGAATTCTACGATCTAATCCTCTTAAAAGTGCTCCACCACCTGTCAGGTAAATACCTGTCTGGTAAATATCTGCGGACAATTCCGGAGGAGTGATTTCTAAAGCTTTTAAAATTGCTTCTTCAATTTTCGAAATGGATTTATCTAAACAATGGGCAATTTCTGTATAGGAAACTGTAATTTGTTTGGGGATACCAGTCATCAGATCGCGACCTTGAACGGCGAAATCTTCAGGTGGATCTTGCAATTCTGGAAGTGCGGCTCCAACTTCGATTTTAATCTTCTCAGCTGTACGCTCACCGATCATGATATTGTGCTGTCTACGGATATATTGTACGATATCAGAATCGAAGTTATCTCCCGCAACGCGGATCGACTGGTCACAAACAATACCGGAAAGAGCAATCACGGCAATCTCTGTGGTTCCACCACCGATATCAATAATCATGTTACCCATGGGCTCTTCCACATCAATCCCAATACCTACTGCGGCTGCCATCGGTTCGTGGATCAGATATACTTCTTTTGCTCCTGCAATTTCTGCAGAATCGCGTACGGCACGTTTCTCTACTTCAGTAATTCCTGAGGGGATACAGACCACCATTCTTAGCGAAGGAAAGAACCAGCTTTTCCCATTATTGACCAATTTTACCATTCCGCGAATCAAGTGCTCTGCGGCTGTAAAATCTGCAATAACACCATCACGAAGCGGACGTACTGTTTTTATATTATCGTGTGTCTTTCCCTCCATTTGCATTGCCTGACGTCCGATTGCAATTACTTTGTTTGTCGTACGATCAAAAGCCACAATTGAAGGTTCATCAACTACTACTTTGTCATTATAGATGATTAAGGTATTTGCGGTACCTAAATCGATGGCAACTTCTTGTGTAAACCAGTTAAATAAACCCATTTGCTGTATTGTAAACTACTTTTTATGAATATGCAAACCTACTAAAAATTATTAGTTTTTGAAGGTAAGTCTTGATTTTTTTTATTGATAAATTAGAACTCTTTTGAGGAGCTGTAAGATGATAACAAGTAAACGTTTAATAAGGCATTTTCTTATGTTTTTACTTCGAAATTAATTTTTCTGTACGTCAATGTAGTAATTAAAAGTGTCAATCTTTACATTTTTTTTTGTTAGATTGGGAATATCTAATGTTTGATCGTTGTTAGTGATATTAATTGCTTTTAAAGTATTATCTGAAGTCCCGATATAGATCGGCATCTGAAAATTGGCGACTGTATTTTTCCATTTAGCTTGAATTTTTCCATCTTTTGTCTCTGAAATGTACAGCACAGGAATGGAAGTAGTCTTGACATATTGCTCAAAAATAGAACTGAAATTTATACCCGATTCTTGATTGATGTAACGCACAATATCATCATAATTAACTTGTTGATGATAAAACTTAGCGTTTAATCCTCTCAGAATAGCTCGCCATTTATCATCATCTGCTATGATGGTTCTAATCATGTTGTGCAGGACACCGCCTTTATTGTACATATCTCCGGAGCCTTCGTTATTGACATGATATTGACCTTGTATAGGTTTATCATTTTGAATGGCTCTTCGATTGCCATAAATATATTGCTGCCCCGCTTTTTTACCGAAATAATAATCGATATACAGGGATTCGGAATAATTGGTGAAACTTTCATGAATCCACATATCAGCAATATCTGCTGCTGTTATATTATTGCCAAACCACTCGTGCCCAGCTTCATGGATAATGATAAAATCCCATTTCAACCCCCATCCTGTACCCGAACCATCTCTGCCCAGATAACCATTCAAAAATCGGTTGCCGTAGGCAATGCCGCTTTGGTGCTCCATGCCGAGGTGCGATGTTTCGATCAGTTTGAAACTGTCTTCATAAAAAGGGTAGGGGCCAAACCAGTATTCAAATGCTTTTAACATCGGTTTTACATTGGCCTCAAAATGCGGTTTTGCCCGATCTATATTTTCGCGCAATACATAGTAATCGATATCCAATTTTCCCTTCTCACCCTGATAGCCATCTTGAAAATGAACATAGTCACCGATATTGATGGCGATATTGTAATTGTTAATGGGGTTGGAAACAAACCAGTTGAATTTAGATTTTTTCTGACCGATGCTTTCCATATTTCGTAATCGACCATTAGAGATATTCATCAGTCCTTTGGGTACTGTTACCGAGATCAACACGCTATCCGGTTCATCCGACTGATGATCTTTATTGGGCCACCATAGACTCGCTCCAATACCTTGGTTTGCGCTCGCTACCCAAGGCTTATTGTTGCTGTCTTTCTTCCAATCAAATCCGCCGTCCCATGGGGCACGATTGGCTTGATGTGGCGTGCCCGAGAAATATACTTGGATAGAGTCTAAGGTATTGGCTTTAATGGGCATAGGGAAATCGATAAACACGGCATTAAATTCGCGGGAATACCTTAACTTTTTGCCCCGATAAATAATTTTTTCAATAGCCATATTATCAAAGAGATCAATCTGTATGCGATTGAAATCCTGTATGGTTTTAAATTTGATGAGATTGCTGCCAGAAATGCTTCGTGTGGGGATGTCGACATCAACATCGAGGTGATAATAGGTGACATCATAGCAGGTCCTTAAAGGTGTCAATTGGCCTCTTAAAGAATCTTTACGAGAAAATTCAGTTTTGTTTGATAATAATTGCCCGTTGACTAGACAAGGATAGAAAAAAAATAGTGCAATTAAATAGAATAGATTTTTCAACGCTTTTGATATTGATATAAACGTTAAATATAAGAGAATTTACCTAGTTTAAAAAATACGAACACTTTTTAAACCTAGGTATCGTCTATCTTTTTTTGTTAAAAAAGCTTTCAATTTCGGCTAAAGTAAAGCTATTAAGACAGTTTTTGGCGCTTAATCCACCTTTTCTTGCCACAAATATTCCATAATGCATATCCAATAAACCTTCGGTACGGTGCGCATCTGGATTGATGGATAATAGTACGCCTTTTTCTAAGGCATAACGATGCCATCGCCAATCTAAATCCAGGCGTAATGGATTGGCATTGATTTCAATCACAACGTTGTGGGCAGCACAGGCATCAATTATTTTTTTATAATCCAATGGGTAGCCTGATCTGCTTAATAAAAGTCGTCCGGTAGGATGTCCCAATATCGTGGTATAGGGATTTTCTATGGCTTTTAACAAACGGGCGGTTGCTTTTTCTTCGTCCATTTTGAGATTGGAGTGGACAGAAGCGACAACAAAATCAAAACCGGCAAGAATCTCATCGGGATAATCTAAGGAACCATCGGCTAAAATATCGGACTCAATGCCTTTAAATATTTTAAAGGGCGCCAGTTGCTGATTGAGCTGATCAATTTCTTCCCATTGTTTTTGTACACGGTCTATCGGCAGACCATTGGCATATACAGCAGTTTTGGAGTGGTCACAGATTCCGAAATAGCTAAGCCCTAATTCTTCTTTCGCGTAACGAGCCATTTCAGCTAAGGTATGTACCCCGTCGCTGTAGGTAGAGTGGTTATGCAAAGTGCCTTTCAGATCATCGAAATTGATCAATCTGGGTAGTTGATGGTTTTTGGCCAAAAACACCTCATCCAGACCTTCTCGAAGTTCGGGTTCAATATAATCCAAGCCTTGTACCGCATAGAGCTCTTCTTCCGAATTTAAAGCCGTTATCAACTTTTCATCTAATAGTTCCAAGTGTTTTTTGGAACCTGTAGTTAAGATCAGATGTTGGTAAAATTCTGTTGTTGTGGAGAGGTAGAGGTGAAAGGAAAACCCAAGTTCATCTCGGAATGAGATATACTCCAGCTCTTCATTTACCTGATCAGGATAATGCGCATGTAGATAGGCCAAGGTGCTATCTCGATCTGCGCTTAATAGGATATCGACCGAACTTAATACTTCACATTTTCTACGGAATTCTCCAGTAAAGGAAATGAGGGTAGGAGATAGGCTGTTTTCAAGTGCTGTAATGACGGCTTCTGCACTCTTCAGTACTCTTGCATATAAAAACCATCCTTGGTTGGATATGGAAAATTCAATGGATTTTTTAATATCCTCTTGTGTTTTCAGTCCAAAACCTTTGGCTTCTATCAATCGATTTTCGTTGCAGGCATATAAAAGCTCACCCACACTCTCAATCTGAAGGTCTGTCCAGATAATTTGTATTTTTTTGGGACCTAAGCCTTTTATGTTAAGCATTTCCAGAATTCCTTCTGGGGTAATGCTTAACATCGCATCTAACTCATCGAATGAGCCAGTTTCGGCTAATTTTTTAACCTTTTCTGCCGTGCTTTTCCCGATTCCGGGTTGGCTGCTGATCTCTTCTAGAGAAGCGGTTTCAAGCAGAAAGGGTAGTTTATCTAACTTAAAGGATGCACTGGCAATTGCTTTTATTCGGAAAGGATTTTCATTATGCAATTCCATCAGCTGGCTACATAATTTGAATTTTTTAGCAATTGTCTTGTTATCCATTTTAGTTGTTTTCTATGACTTGATTATCGTTTTTTACCTCTGGAGCGGGTTGATTGTACTTGTAAAATATTAATCGAACACCTGAGTTTTTAGTGAAAAATTTCACTGTCCAGTTGATAAAGGTAATGACTTTGTTTCTAAAACCAAAAATAGACATTAAGTGAACAAACATCCAAACGATCCAGCCGAAGAATCCGTTAAAATGGATTTTACCCATATCCACCACCGCTTTGGCACGGCCAATAGTCGCCATGGAACCTTTGTCGAAGTAGGAGAATTTCTCATTTGAACGTTGACCCATCACATTGCTAATGTGTTGTGCAACGTATTTACCTTGTTGCTGTGCTACAGGGGCTACACCTGGCAATCCACGAGGTAGATCATCGGTAATAAATGCGGATACGTCGCCAATTGCATAAACATTTTCCATATCTAAGACACGGCATTGATCATCTGTCTGGATACGATTACCACGTTGGATATTTTCTTTTTTGAAGCCTTCTGGAAATTGACCTGCAACTCCAGCACCCCAGATCACTGTCTTTGTCTCGATCGCGCTACCATCACCAAAAGAGATTGCAGTGCCATCAAATCCTGTTACAGAAACATTTAATAATATTTTAACACCTAATGCTTTTAGGTATTTTTCCGAATCTTCGGAAGATTTTTCAGACAAATTAGCTAACACTTTACTTTGGCCTTCGACCAAGTAAACGTTCATTTCTTCTTTGCGTAATTCGGGATAATCTTTTTCTAAGATGTTATTTCTGATCTCAGCAATTGCACCGGAAAGCTCAACACCTGTGGGACCTCCACCGACAATGACAAAGTTTAAAAATGGTTTACGCTCCTCTGGATTTGCAATTTGAACTGCTTTTTCCAGATTTTGTAACACATAGCTACGGATATTCAATGCTTCCTGAATGCTTTTCATCGGTAAGGCATATTTTGCGATTTGCTGATTACCAAAGAAATTGGTCGTAGCTCCTGTGGCAACGACTAAAAAATCATATTCAAAATCACCAATATTGGTTTGAACCGTTTTATTGATCGCATCGATATGATTGACTTCTGCAATTCGGAAACTAAAATTCTCCTGAGATTTGAACATCTTACGGATAGGGAATGAGATCGAATCTGCAGACAATGTACCTGTAGCTACTTGATACATTAAGGGTTGGAAAGTATGAAAATTATTTCGATCTAATAATAGTACTTCTACTTCCTTATTTTTTAACTTTTTAGCAACTTCAATTCCACCAAAACCAGCACCAATAATGACCACTCTTGGGAATTTTCTATCTGAACGATTGCTTAGCATATTATTTGAAATTTATATAAAATATTCGGAAACGTGTAATCCTTCTGCAAATATCTTAATTTTTCATTCAAAAAACTAAAATATCTTTATATATACTTGCTTTTTATTGTCATATTTATGGAGAACAAGCTATTTTTTTATTTTGTTTATTTTATTACTACTTGTTAATCAGTGTCTTGCAAACAGAATTAATTGCATAGTTCATTAATTCTGTTTGCGTGGATATTTTAAAAATTGGGTGTAAAAAGTACACTTTGAATAATTTCTTATTGTAATGCGCCTTTTATTTTAATACTTAAGCCTTCATTTTCGTTGGTTAATCTCAGTTGGCAAGCGAGTCGGCTATCGTCGTCGGCATCTGGTAAAGTATCTAGCATATCGAGCTCCTGGTCTTGGGGTTCTGATAAATGTTCTCCTCCTGATTTGATCTGTACATGGCAGGTGGCGCAAAGAGCCATTCCTCCACAAGTGGCTAAGACCTCATACTCGGATGCTTTTAACAATTCCATTAAAGATAAGTTGACATCTGTAGGAACTTCAATTTTTTGAACGGTACCATCCCGATCTTCAATTTCTATTTCAATAATATTGTCCATAACTAAAAAGTATTGATGCCATTTACAGTGGTATATTTGAAACTTAGTTTTTGTTCGGGATACACATATTTAAAAGCACTTTGTGCCATTAATGCCGCTTCATGGTATCCGCATAAAATCAATTTTAATTTACCTGGATAGGTATTGATATCTCCAATGGCATAGATACGTTCGATATTGGTTGAGTAATCATATGTATTGACCTCAATCGCATTTTTTTCAATCTGTAGACCCCAGTCCGCAATCGGTCCCAGTTTTGGTGTTAAACCAAATAACGGTATGAAATAATCGGCCTCCATGCGGACTTCTTCTTTCTGTTTATTGATCGCGATGACATGCGATAGACGGTCTGAGCCATGCACATCTGCCAGATTGTGGGACAATAACAGATTGATCGCTCCTTTTTGAGCAAGCTCTAAAACCTTGTCGGCAGAGTCTGGTGCTCCTCGGAAAGAATCACTGCGATGTATTAATGTCAATTCTTTTGCGATATCAGCTAAATAGATCGCCCAGTCTAAGGCAGAGTCTCCACCACCGGCGATGATAATCTTTTTATCGCGATAAGTCTCTGGATTTTTGACCATATAATCAACACCTTTTCTTTCGTATTGGGCTAAATGGGGCAACTCGGGCTTACGAGGCTCAAAACATCCTAAACCACCTGCTATCACGACAACTTGACAATGTATGCGTGTTCCTTCGGCGCTAATAACGATATACGAACCATCATCTTGTTTTTCGAGACCTTCCACACGTTCTCCAAGTGTAAATGTGGGATGGAATGGCTCGATTTGTTTCATTTGATTGTCAATCAGTTCCTGTGCTCGTATCGTGGGATACCCCGGTATATCGTATATCGGCTTATGTGGATAGATTTCGGAGAGCTGACCACCGACTTGAGGTAAAACATCAATAAGATGACATCTCATCTTTAACAAACCTGCTTCAAATACAGCAAATAGACCTACTGGTCCAGCTCCTATAATACAAATGTCCGTTGTAATCATATCAAATTTTATTACTTAAGTTGTTATAAATTTTATCCAGTATACGCGTGAATGCAGTAAAGTCATCATCGGTTAAATTTTCCCAAGCCTTCATGCGGATGTTTGCAACGATTGGAGAGTAGGCTTCTACTTTTTTTCGACCTTCATCTGTCAAATGCAAATAGATACTGCGGCGATCAGAGGGATGAATGACACGTTCTGTCAATCCTTTTTTTATTAATAGGTCAACAATACGGGTCAGGGTAGGCTGATCTTTACAACACTTTTCAGCGAGTTCTTTTTGCAATAGATCATCATTTTCATAAAGTGTTTTCATGATGGTCCATTGATCTACCGTGATGTCAAAGTCATTTTCAGTAAAAGAATTTTGTGCAAATTGTTTTACTTTTTTTGCTGTTCTTTCTAAAATGAAAGAGTATCGGTTGAATTTTTCGTCTTGCATTTAAATATTTGTATACTAATATTTAGTACAACAAATATAATCAATAAATACTTCGTGCAACAAGTATTATGTGAATATATTGTAAAATAAAAAAAGGCTTTCGGATCAATTTCCGAAAGCCTTTTACAAATTATGATAATTTTAAATTATGGAGTCACCGGTTCAGCTTTTTTAGGAGCGTCTGCCAAGTGTTTTCCTTTACTCAAATCGTATACTGCTGGTGCAGCTAAGAATATCGATGAATAAGTACCTACAATAATACCAATTAAGATGGCGAAAGAGAATCCTCTGATCACTTCACCACCGAAAATGAATAATACGGCTAATACGAATACAATAGTCAACGACGTAATCACTGTTCTACTTAATGTGGTATTGATCGCGTGGTTGATCGTTTCACCAAAATCTTTATTTAAAGCATTTGGTTTATTCAAATCTTCACGGATACGGTCAAATACAACTACTGTATCATTGACAGAATACCCTAATACCGTTAAAATAGCGGCAATAAAATGCTGGTCAATATCTAATGAAAATGGAACGATACCATCTAAAATAGAGAACAAGCCCAATACAATAATGGCATCATGAATGGTTGCGATAGCAGCCCCTGCTGAATATTGCCATTTACGGAAACGTACTAAAATATAGACTGCGATGATCAATAAGGCAAAGATAGTGGCATAAATTGATCTTGCTTTCATATCTGTAGCGATACTCGGTCCAACTTTCTGAGAAGAAAGAATCTCATGTTTGTTGCTCGCATCTACTTTAGATAATCCTTGATTCAATTTAGTCAATACTTCTTTATCTGCTTCGTCAGAGGTCTCATCAATATGATAAGTCGTGGTGATACGAAGTTGGTTTGCTGCTCCAAATACTTTAACCTCAGTTGTTTTTTGGAAGATATTATCTAAGTTTTCACGTACAGCTTCTAGATCTACAGGTTTGTCGTAACGAATGGTATAGGTACGTCCTCCTTGGAAATCGACCCCTTGACTAAATCCTTTAATGAAGATCGATGCAAAACAAGCGATAACGACAACAATAGAAACGATGTAAAGTCCTTTTCTTTTCTTGATGAATTGGAAATTGGCATTTTGCAATGTTTTCGCAGACCAAGGGAAGGAAACTTTAATTTTCATGTCACGCTCCAACATCCACTCAAAAATAATACGAGTCAGGAAGATGCCGGTGAATAATGAGGTGATGATACCCACCATTAATGTGGTTGCAAATCCTAAAATCGGACCTGTTCCGAAGAAGAATAATACTAAACCAACTAAGAAGGTTGTAATCTGTGAATCTAAGATCGAAGGTAATGCGTGTTTGTAACCATCGGCAACAGCTTGACGGATTGACTTGCCGCCCGCTAATTCCTCACGTATACGTTCGTAAATCAGTACGTTGGCATCCACCGCGGTACCCATTGTCAATACGATACCCGCGATACCAGGTAACGTCAGTACAGCATTTAATGATGCTAATACCCCCATGATAAAGAATACGTTTACAAGAACAGCAACGTTTGCTACCAAACCTGCAGTATTGTAATAGGCGATCATGAATACAAGAACCAATACGATACCGATCACTGCTGAATTTACACCCGAATCAATTGCCGACTGTCCTAAAGTTGGACCTACAATTGCCTCTTCAACGATTTTAGCAGTTGTTGGTAAACGACCAGCCTTTAATACGTTTGCTAAATCTTTTGTGTCTTCAACGGTAAATGAACCTGAGATGGATGAATTACCACCAGCGATCTCTTCATTCACACCGGGTGCTGAATATACGACATTATCAAGCACGATAGCGATCGATTGGTGACCTTGTGCTGCTTTAGCGGTAATTTTTTTCCATTCACGAGCACCTTCGCTGTTCATTTGCATGGAAACAACAGGTTCGTTTCTTTCATTAAATTCGTCACGAGCATTGGTAATAACGTCACCTGTTAAAACAGGGCCATTATCCGCACCTGCAGGTCTGATGGCATATAAAGAAAGGATATTGGGTGTTTTAGCTTCTGGTTTTACCGACCATAGCAATTTTAAATTTCCTGGAATAATCGATTTAACCTCAGGTCTGTTTAAAAAAGCATTTACTTTTGCGGTATCTTTTAGATCTGCACTACCCACCATTGCTCCAGGCATCAAAGCCATTTGTTGATTCTCGCCCATGTAAACAGCAGGTCTCAACACATCAAACAATGGGTTATCTTGCGATAATTTTGTCGTAGCACTATCTTTCGTGTTTTTATTTGCACCTAAGTTCGCCAATAAATCATCTGATTTTTTAGTCGAATCTGTTGTTGCTTTATCCTCCGTAGGAGCTACTTTTAAAGTTGCAGATAAGGTTTTGTTGATGTTTTCCAACAAAGGATACACCTCCTGATTAGCGTGAGTTTCGTAAAACTCTAACTTGGCCGATCCCTGTAATAATTTACGGACACGCTGCTCATCATTCACACCTGGTAATTCAATTAAAATACGGTTTGTACCTTGTTGAATCTGGATGTTAGGAGAAGCAACTCCAAACTTATCAATACGTGTACGAAGTACTTTGTATGAATTTTGGATAGCATTGTCAGCTTCTTTTTGTAAAAAAGATTCCAATTGTCTATCAGAGTCCCCCGCTTTGATTAAAGATGCATTATCTTTAGTCGCGAAATAAGTTGAGAGTGGAGTCGTACTACCCGTAGCTTTATATTCTTCAATGAATAAATTTACTAGAGATTTTTGACTTGTTTTACTTTTCGAAATTGCAGCTGTAAGTGCCGCATTGAATTTCTCGTCTTTAGGATTATCTGCTAAGTTACGAATCAACTCATCGATTGAGATTTCCATCGTCACGTTCATACCTCCTTTTAGATCCAGTCCTAAAGCCAATTCTTGTGCTTTAGCTTCTCTGTAGGTGTATTTTGCAAAACCTAAATTGTAAACAACCTCGCCAGCGATAGAGTCTAGGTACGATTTTTCACGTGCCATATCTCCTTGTGCATAATTCTCAGCATCACGCTCAACTTTGCGGGTTACAAAAGTGAATGATAGGGCGTATAGACATGCTATAGATACCGCTATCACCAAAAATTTAATCAGCCCTTTACCTTGCATCGTCTGTTTTTAGTGTATTAGTTTGATATTATATGATATAATTGATAACTCATTCTTGTTTGAAAATTACAATTCTCCAAGAATGCCAAAGGTATAAAAATTTTGTAAAATGAAAAGCTTTATTTGATTAAGCTTATGATAAAAAGCGATTAATTTACAATCAATAGGTTACGCTATTTACTTTAAATAGAAAAAGCCTCCCTTTTGGGGAGGCTTTTTTATGCATCATGCAATTCTACCTATCTTAATGTATATTTAATACCGAAAGAAAAAGTGGATGCATCAAAATCATTACCGTGATTTAATCTCCAATCTGGTTTCCAATCTGCGTGAAGACCGATAGGTGCTGCAGGAATTTTAAATTCCAAACCTAATTGTGGACGTAAAGCTACCCAAGTTTGGTTATCGCCAGCATCAATAAATGATAACTGTGCACCAATACCTGCATACCAACCTAAACCGTTAGTGCCTGAGAATGGTCTTGCATATTGGTAATCAGCTCCAACTGCAACAACATGGTCATCAAACATAATTTGTGCTTGACCATTATTTGCACCACCCATAGATTGTTTGTATTGAACACCCCATAAATCACCTACTGTACCATCAAATACAACACCGATAGCCGCGCGTTGTGGTGATTGAGCTTTAGCCTCTTGTGCTCCTAATGCTAATATGGCAACTGCAGCCATTGATAGTAATACTTTTTTCATAATATGTGTTTTTAAATTCAATTCAGACTTAGTGTGCAAATAGCTTGCCAAAAGTTGTAAGTAGAGATTGAGGACAAGAAAAAATAAGGGAATGCAAAAGAATGTTGAAGGATGCCGTTAACGATCTTGATTAAGGTAATATTTTGACAATGAGTTATTAAGTTGTTTTTTTTGAGGTAAGATCATTGCGATAATCGGCATGATGTCACCAACTATATTCATTTTTTTTCTTTATAAAAATTGATCCATTGTTATTGGAACACAACAAGAAGTCTATAGATATACCTAATAAATACACAGGATCAGCGGTGCGGATCCCTGGAGTGCGGCTATAGATAGAGCAATATTCATCTAAAAACACAGGGTCGTTTGATATGGATGATCTAGAACATAAAGTATGAGCGATTTGCTCGCTTATATAATACGATATTAAAAAGCCATTGATGGTCTATAGAATTATGTAGAAGTGGTATTAGGTTGAAAAAATGTTGTGGTAGATCTGTTTGTCTTTTTAAAATGTTATTATTTTATCTAGCCAGCTATGTTAAGCTTAAGTTATATTAATCATTTCAATGTAATTAGTCAAAATAATTTTCGTTTTTCATGAATTATTCTTAATTTTGCCTGGCAAATAGAAAACCCAATACATATTTGCCATGCAATTAGATCCACAAAAATTCGTAGCAGAAGGACTTACCTACGACGACGTATTATTAATTCCAGCTTATTCTGAAGTTTTACCACGTGATGTCGATACAAGTACTTTCTTGACAAAAAAAATCAAATTAAATATTCCATTAGTTTCTGCGGCAATGGATACGGTGACGGGTGCTGATCTAGCGATTGCGATTGCACAAGCGGGCGGTATTGGTATGTTGCATAAAAACATGACGATCGCAGAGCAGGCGGCAGAAGTACGTAAAGTAAAGCGTTCGGAAAGCGGCATGATCCAAGATCCGGTTACGTTATTGGAAACAGCAACAGTGGGTGATGCTTTCAAAATTATGAAAGATCATAAAATTGGTGGTATTCCGGTAATCGATGTTGAGGGTAGGTTAGTTGGAATCGTGACTAATCGTGACTTACGTTTCCAAAAAGTCATGAGTCAGCCGATCGCCTCATTGATGACGAAAGATAATCTGGTAACCGCTCCTGAGGGTACCGATCTAGTAAGAGCAGAAGAGATCTTGCAAGACCATAAAATCGAAAAACTTCCAGTTGTGAATCATGAGGGTATCCTGAAAGGGTTGATTACTTTTAAAGATATTCAAAAATACAAACATTATCCTAATGCTGCTAAAGATACGCACGGACGTTTATTAGTCGGTGGGGCAGTTGGAGTCACTCCTGATACATTAGATCGTGTAGAAGCTTTAGTAAAGGCTGGTGTGGACGTAATTACGATAGATACTGCTCATGGTCACTCAAAAGGTGTTATCGATAAATTGAAATTGGTGAAGGCAACATTCCCTGATCTACAGGTAATCGTTGGAAATATTGCTACTGGTGCAGCTGCAACAGCGTTAGCTGAAGCGGGTGCAGACGCGGTAAAAGTTGGTATCGGACCTGGATCAATCTGTACCACACGTATCATCGCAGGTGTTGGTGTACCTCAACTGTACGCGATCTATGAAGTAGCACAGGCACTAAAAGGCACTGGAGTTCCTTTGATCGCAGATGGTGGTATCAAACAAACTGGTGATATCGCTAAAGCAATTGCTGCTGGCGCTTATACCATCATGGCTGGTTCATTATTTGCAGGAGTGGAAGAAGCTCCGGGAGAGACGATCATTTATGAAGGACGTAAATTTAAGTCATACCGCGGTATGGGATCTATCGAGGCCATGGAAAAAGGATCTAAAGATCGTTACTTCCAAGATGTTGAAGATGATATCAAGAAATTAGTTCCAGAAGGTATCGTTGGTCGCGTTCCATACAAAGGAACCTTAGCTGAGGTGGTGTACCAATACATGGGCGGATTGAAGGCTTCAATGGGCTACTGTGGAGCTGCAACTATCTCGAAGTTGCAAGAAGCACAATTTGTACGTATCACAGGTGCGGGATTGCGCGAATCGCATCCACATAATATTTCGATTACAAAAGAAGCTCCTAACTACAACAGTAGAGGTTAATACCGAATAAACAAAAAAAGGTCAGCAAATATAAGCTGACCTTTTTTTTTATACTTCATCTGTTTTTTTTCTCAGATAGTTATAGATTTCAATTTGTGAACGACAAGGTTCCTTGTCATTTGTAACGTATCGGTTGTTCAGTTCATTGTTTAAAATACGGGCCTTTACATTATCACGCAGCTGGATCTGCAACATATCTTTGATTTCATCCCTGATTTTTTTACTGCTGATTTTGACGGCTGCTTCTATGCGGTGATCCAAATTTCTAGTCATCCAATCTGCCGAAGAGATATAGGTCACTTCTTTGCCCGCGGCATAGAAATACATGACCCGAGCATGCTCTAAAAATTCGTCAACAATACTGATCGCGTTGATTGGTTTTTTAAATTTTGTCTGATTGGTTGCGCAGTAAATCCCTCGTACGATCAGATCAATCTGTACCCCAGCTTCTGCAGCATCGTATAATTTTTTGATCAGAATACGGTCGCTGAGCGAATTTACTTTTAAGATGATACGTGCTTTTCGTCCCGCTTTCACTTCCTCGATTTCTTTATCGATATAGTGAATGATTCCATTGCGCATATCTGTCGGACAGATGAGCAGGCTATTGCAATTTTTAATGACCTCAGCGGGATTGCTTTTTGGTTTTTTTAGGAAATGAAAGACTTTGTTAATATCTGCCATGACGCTTCTATTGCTGGTCAGTAAACAGTAATCGCCATAGAGCTTGGCTGTCTTTTCATTGATGTTGCCCGTACTTACAAAACCATATTGAATGGTTTTGGCACCTACTCTCTTTTTAATGATACAGAGTTTGGCATGTACCTTTTTATTAGGAACACCTGTTAAAACTCGAATACCTTCAAGTTCTAGTTTTTCTTTCCAATACAGATTGTTCTCTTCGTCAAACCGTGCTTGAAGTTCAAGCATAACGGTGACGTCTTTACCATTTCTAGCGGCATTGATCAGTGCGTTGACGATTTTACTATTGGAGGCAAGTCGATAGGCAGTGATTTGAATGGTCTTGACATCTGGATCCATTGCTGCCTCGCGAAGTAGATCGATCACGGGGCGGAAAGTATGGTATGGAAACGAAAGCAAGATATCTTTTTTGATGATAATATCTGTAATCCGCTGTGTTTTGTTCAGTTGAGGATGTGTAAATCCAGGATTTGTAATGGGCAGGTTGGGTTGCTTAAAAACATTTGGAAAGTCCATAAAATGTTTGAAATTATGAATTTTCTGACCCGGTATAATATTATCTTTTTTTGTTAACTGTAATTTCTTGATTAAAAATTCCACCAGCTTTGGATCCATTTCTTTATCAAAAATAAAGCGGGTCGTTTTACCTTTTCTCCTATTTTTGATGCCTTTGGATATTTTTTCAGCCAGTGTGGTATTGATATCATTGTCTAGGTCAAACTCTGCATCTTTAGTGATTTTAAAGACATGTGCATGAAATTCATCGAATCCAAAATAAGAAAAGATATAGGGAAGATTGAATTTGATGATATCCTCTAATAAGATAATATGTTTTTCCTTTGCCGATGCAGGTAGGATTACAAAACGCCCGTTCAAGGTCGTCGGGATTTCGATAATTGCAAATTTTGTTTCATATTCCCATTCTCGTTTGCGCATGGAGATACCCAGATAAAGACTTTTATCTCGAAGATAGGGCATAGGGCGGCTATCATCCAGCAATAATGGGATGACGTTAGATTCGACTTCTTCCGAGTAAAAGTTACGAACAAATTCTTCCTGTTTGAGGTTGAGTTGGCTGGCATCTTTGATGTAAACATGCTGTTGTGCCATTTCTTTTTGTATCAACGCCCAAAAATTATCAAATTTTTTCTGCTGTTTAATGACAATGGTATTGACCTCATCGAGTATGATCTGTGGATCTTCAAAAAAGGAGGTGTTCGCTTCCTTGTCTTTGATATCGATTGCGCGTTTTAAGCCCGGTATGCGTACTCTAAAAAATTCGTCCAGGTTATTGGAAAAGATTCCTAAGAATTTGATTTTCGAAGGTAGAGGGACTGTTTCATCAGCAGCTTCTTGTAGCACTCTGCTATTAAAACTTAACCAGCTTACATCTCTAGGAATGAATTTTCTTGCCATATTTTTTTAATACTTCTTTTTATTCGATTAGCCTCAAATGTAAATTTACTTAATTAATGTAGTATTTTAATAGTATTAAATAATTGTTAAATCTACGTGTAGTAACAACTCTTTAATACTATTAATGGGTCTATTGATCTGTTATACGGACCTGAATTCCCGTTGAATGGGATGACATTTCTGGTGCATATAGATTTTGGATACTAGTGATTCCATTTGAAAATATACCCGCATTATTTGCTCTCAATTCGTATTCAAATACATAGCTTCCCTGTGGTAAATAGTCGATAAAGAAATTCGTTGCGGCATCTTTTGTGCTTTCATAATAACCAAAACCTTGTTTGTATTGATAGGTTGACGTGACATTGGTGGGTTCAAATCCGGATGCGCGCATATCTTTTAGATGGATGAATGACAGACTTCTATCAGTCTTTATCGTAATACGTACTTTGACAATATCTCCCAGTTGAATGGGTGTTGCAGCTGTTATGGGTACGAGTACTTCTTTCAACTGTACAATTTTCTTGAGATATAAATCTTTTTGTAAGTTAATGGTGGAAGAGGCGGACTGTATCTGATCTAATTGCTCAAAATACTGATAATATAAACCTCCCAGTGCAATACCTGGACTTGTTTTTGAAATCTCTACGTGACCAAGTGCTGGTTTAATTTCTTTTTTCAGCCAACTTTCTTTTATATAACCAGAACCAATCTGTTTTGATATCTGAATGTTATCTAATGGCTTTCCTGCTACTTTTATCGTCATTGCTTCTGGAGCATCTAACCAGTTTTCACCATAGTTGATTAAGGCATCAACAGCGGCAACCGTCGCTTTGGTTGAATTCCAGTGACGTACTTGCTTATTTTTGATCAGCCAGATCTTCATGTTTTCAATGGCTTTTTTATCTTGGCTTACTTCGTCAAACGCTTGTATCAATTGGGATTGTGTCTCGATTGGTGCTTCGTACCAAGACCAGCCGGCCTGATTTTGATTCCAGTACATGCCTTTTTCGACTGATTCAACAGATTTTTGTTGCAATTGTTTGATGACCAGTGCAGCGGATTCTTTTAAGTTGTAGCGATTTAAAATTAGGGCTACTTTGGCTTGTGTAGCTATACTATAGTTAAGCTTGTCCTTATCGATCTCCTTTATAAAATAGGCAATAGCTGCTTCCAATGGTGCATTTTTCTCCACAGCAGGAGAGCTGCTTCTGACCAGTAGATATTCGATACCTTGATCAATACTCGGTTTCAGCTTATTGTCTTGCTGGTAACGAGACCAATGATATAAAATCTCATTGTCTAAAAATGCGATGCCTTTTGTCATAATCGGTTTAACAGTATTTGTTAAATCAAATTCGGCAATGATTCCTTTGGCATGCAATTTATTGATCCCATTAAGAATATAGGTCGAGATGTGGAAACTTTCATTGCCTCCGGGGTACCATGAAAAACCACCGCGTGCTGACTGTAAGGCCGCCAGTTTGGCTATATCGGTAGTCAAGGTGTTTTTAAGCGTATTTTGATCAAACAGAAGCGCAATATTCTTCATGGTTTCTTCTTCATTAATTGCTTCTTGTAACCAAGGTGTTTCTTGGATCAGGATCGCTTTCAATTCTTCATTGATGCGTAATTTTGATTGCAGCTGCTGCTGATCTTTCCATCGGTCAAACACAAGCTTTATTTTTGGATGCTGATTGACCAGATGAGCAGAAAATGAGTTGAGATAGAATTTACTAAAAATAGATTCCGATGATTCATATGGGTATTCATTGACATAGGGTAGAGCAAATAAGGCATGGTAGATCGGATTGCTCGTTAACTCCAATGTATAGCGATAGGGTTGGGCTGTGGTCGAAGTATGTTGTAAATTTTTCATTTCAAATGACTTCGACTGCCCTTCTCTGACAGCTATAGGAAGTGTTTCTGTAACCAGCATGCTGTTTTTTAAAACCGGAATAGTCGACTCTTCACCATCAGAGAAATTACCGCCTTGTGCCACGATACGATAGGTGATTGCTTCCATATTTTTAGGAACCGTTATTTCCCAACTGGTACGCTCACTTCCTTTGGCGGTGACCATGATTTGTTTTACAGGTATTTTCGCCGTTAATGGAGTCATCGTCATGGCATCAAACAGTTCTAGGGTAACGGATGTTTTTAAATCATGTGTAGATAAGTTATTGACTTGAGCTTTGATTGTTATCTGATCGGCTTCTCTGAAGAATCGGGGCATATTGGGTACGATCATCAGATCTTTTTGTGTTTCGACAAAATCTGTATAGGTGCCGATAGCCAGTTCTTTACTGTGCGCGATTGCCATAAACTTCCAACGGGTTAAACTTTCTGGAGAATCAAAGCTGAATGCAGCATGCCCATCTTTATCTGTGCGAAGTTGAGGTAAGAAAAATACAGTCTCCTGTAGATTTTTACGGATCTGAATTGGGTTTTCGTCTTTATTTGTATCGATCTGCTGTTGACCGCCTGCTGCTACTACCACTACTTCTTCCAGCAAAGGAGATGCTGCATCCGATTGGTCGGCACTCTGTGTGATGGCCTTATCGGCAAGCATTTTAGCTTCTGGCACGATGCCCATTGCTTTGTTAGATAATGCTCCTCTGATCATAATCGATCCTGTAGAGGACATGCGTCTGGTACGGCTAAAATCATCGTTATTGATATTGAATCCAAAATTCTTAAATCGATCGTAATCCAATGCCGTACTAAAATTAAACTCTGCAAAATTTTGGATTGCAGTACTTCTACTCAGATTATTGTAATACGACCAACCTCGATAGGATGGATAAGAATAGGGGTTAAGATAAAATGAAAAATCATTGCTTGTCACATCTTTAAGCTTATCCAGGGATGCATCGTACATATTGACCAATAGTTCCGAAGCAATCTGCTCGCCTTTTTTTCCTTTAATGACCAATTCCCAAGTCTCTTTTTGTCCGGGATAGAGTTTGTTTCTAAAGGTCTTTGTTTCAATGACAAGCGCAGGGATATCTTGCTTTACAGGCAATATAACAGTTTTGCTGAAGAGCTGACCATTTTTAAGTCCTGTGAAATTTAAGATCAAGCTATTCTTATTTGTTTTAGGGATCTTAATTTGAAAACTTGTTTTCGTTTTTGAAATGACTTTAAAGTCTATTTGTTCATCTTCGGAAGAAGTCATGTTCAGCTGCAGGAAATCAAAATCCGTCTTGAGCGTTATTTTAGCCAGATCTGAGCTTTGATAATTCGGCTTATCAGCTGCAACCATCAACGGAGATTTTTCATCTGACTGCAGGTTATCGTTGGTGATTTCCATAAAACGTTCACTGCGGATCGTATCTTCAGCAACAATTGAAATTGCCTCCAATTTATATTTACCGACTAGATCAGTCTGATTAGGAAGTTTGATCTTATTGGATCTTGCGAGATCAAACTCCGTTTCATAAACAACGGTATAGCTGTCTTCCTTTTTATATTCGCTACCATAGGGTTCATATGGAAATTTTGCTAGAAATTCGTTCTCAGGTATACTATTGTAGTAACTAAAATCATGCGTGATATAAAATGATGGCGACACGATAAGACGTGGGTTTTCTATTCTTTTTTTCAGCATAAATTTACCTGATGCTGGAACTTTTTGTCCAGATAGATTAAGTGCAGTGATGGTGATCGAATCCAGAGCACGAGCATCACTTTGCTCAGGACCATCTATCAAAAGTGTAAAGGGAATATTTCCAATCGTTAGGCTGGTTGTACTTTCGTTGGTTTCACCATTAGCATCCATAATGGAAGCTTCGATATGGAAGGATTGTGTATATCTCAACTTACTGTCAAACTCTTCGGGTATCTCACTTTTAAAATTAATCTTAAAGTTTCCTTCATTATCCGTTTTTATGGTATCGACTTGGATGATCTCACTCAGCGTACGGTTTATTATTCGATCGTAGACATCATAAGGTCTCATTCTATTTTCTACTTTGTTGATGGAATAAGCAACAGTAGCATTGGATACTGCAACTCCGCTAAAAGTTTTCGCCTTTCCTGTGATGGATATGGAGTCGCCCAATGATTTTTTATCTTTAAACTCGTCAAAAGTTACTTCAAATTTTGGACGTTTGTACTCCTCCACGCTGAAGTTATAGTTTTGATTGATCCCATCGCCTGTAATTCGGATATCATATTGACCGGTGATATTGCCTGTGTTTAGGACAAAGGAACCTGCTACTGAACCAAATTCATTGGTAACCAGTGTCTTTTCGTCAACACGTTGATTGTTGGTGTCGTAAAGTCCTACGATGATGCGTTTGTCTGGTGTAGTGGCGTATTTCGTCTTGTCGTAATTCTTGTATACAATCGTTTTGAAATAGACAATCTGACCAGGTCTATAGATGGATCGGTCGGTGAATACTTTTGCATCGTAACGGGTCTCTTCATGGTCCTTCACTGTCGGATAATAATACGAATTGAAAGGAATGAACACCGGTTCATCATTAATTCTTAAAAATAAATTTCTATTTTGGTTTTTATTGTTAAAAATACCATTCTTGTCTGTGCTTTCAGCTACTTGTAGATCAAATTTATCTTGACGTAGGTTGTAAAATTTCAAAGAGGCATTTGCTTGCTGTGCACCTGTCTCGCGATCCACGATCAGTACAACTTGATCCTCTTGCAGCATTGCATACTTACTGTAATTTAACTTTAAGTAACCGTAGCAGTCCTGTGCATTATAGCCCTTTTCTAGTGGAGAAGAGGCGTAGACAATGGTATAAGTACCTGCTTCTAGTGCTGGAAGCAGCAAAGTTGTTTCGTGACCTACCTGATCTTTAAAATCTTTGACTTCAAAAATGCCTTCTTTTACGGTGATATTATGCTGGATGAAGGTGTTGATATTGTCCCACAGTGTACTGTCATTAGCTCGACGTATGTCCGACTGAAATTGATCTAAAATATTTTTTGGACGTATTATTTTATAGTAGATTTTATTGGTGTTCTGGTGTGTGACCTTCATCAAAGCTTCTTTATTTGCGGTAGTAGTTGCTTTAGATTCGAGTGTGATAACGGGTTTAAAGATGTTTTGACGAATCGAGGTGAGGTAATCTTTTGTGCTTACACTGTCGGCAAGAGGTAAGTATGTTTCTATCTTTTTTAATAAGATATCGATATGTTGCTGCTGATTGACTGCGACGGTATTTGCCTTATTTTTGTAGATTTTGATGTTATCTACGATCATGATTTCTTTAAGTGCCGTATGCTTATAGGTTGCGATCCAATTTTCTAAAACCTGTACTCTAGAAGAATCTTGGGTGTTTTTCCTCCGTAATAATTGGTATTTATTGAATAGATAAGCATCCGTATTTTTACCTTCATGGATGTTGACTAGATCTTGGTATAAGCTATCCACTTTTTGGGTATTGCGATCTGCTTTATTACGAGATAAAGAAATTTGGTAGGGTTGATTTTCTTGCAGTAGATCAATATAATCGTAGACAGCAATGTCATATAGCGTCGGTAGGTAAGAGGGATTTGGCGACTCAATGAGTTTGATCCATTTACCTTTAGGCTCCTGCAAGAGCATGTCTTTTTCTATTAGGGCATTTTTATACAAAGATTTGATCTTCTCTTCAAATTGTTTACTTGTCCAAAAAGTAAAATCTTCTTTAGTACCGCCTTGTACTTCCGTACGTTGATTGATGCTGTAATAATTAGTGATAAAATAATCGTTATAATTACGAGCTTGTTGAATGGTTAAAATAGCTTGCGCAGTTTTATTCTTAAGCTGTTTAATTTTGAGATCAAATTCTTGAATGACTTTTAACTTGATATCCGAATCATCTGAGGTTTGTATGTTTACCTTTTGGCGATATAAAAAAGCTTTTACTTGCTCATCATACCAATCTTTTTTCACAGCCTCGGCTTCGATTTTAGTCAGGATAGGGGATATTTCTTTCCAAAATTGATTGTCAGCTAAACTATCTATCTGCTTCCAGAGTAGTGATAGATTATGTTTCTTTTGTGCGTCTGCGTGTGATATGCACAATAATGTGAGGATGAAAAGGAGTATTTTTCTCATGATAAAGCCTATAGAAAATAAAAAAAGAGAATACGATCTGTATTCTCTTTAAACTTAGATAAATTTACTTGGATATACAATACAATTGCATGGATATCAATACCAGTAATTTTGGATGAAATAGTGCTCGTCGATATTTCACGATCCGATCTGCGTGTGAGGCATCTCATGAGCTGTTTAGTTTCTTTCTGAGGATTACTCAATTTAAATCCTCATGTTGTTTGTTATTTATTTGTTCCTGATTTTTTGGAGATCTGAATGGCTTGAAACTGCTTTCCATCATAGTGTGGAGCCTCTACCGTAAGGGAAGTAGGATAGGGGGCGTTTTTATCAAAAAAGTAAGCCGTTGTGGAACTTCCATAATCGTTTACAGGGAGCAGATCAATACATGCCTGATAGTCTGCTTGCGCTGGATTACCGACTGAAATCGCATATATGCGAATGATGCCACCTTTATTTTGCTCATTTCTGACAAATGCCACTTCCTTAAAATCACCAGGAAGATCTTCAATACTTTTTTGTGTAAAGGAATCCTTGAGCATAAATGCTAAGATTGCTAGAATGGGTATGATGATTAACCATACCCTTTTATTTTTTTTCATTAAACAGAATGTAGTTATAGTGATATGGTAATTCCTAATAGTTTGTAAAACTCCTTTAGGATAGCTTGGTGACCTGGCCACGCTGGTGAAGTAACCAAATTGCCATCAACGATGGCTTGATCTGCAGGGATATTTTTCCATGTTCCTCCTGCCAGTTCAATATCTGGTCCTACTGCGACGTAGGCTGTCAGTGTACGACCTTGAAGTACTTTGGCTGCTGTCAATACTTGGATACCGTGACAGATCGCAGCTACTGGCTTATTGTGGTCAAAGAAATATTTCGTTATTTCTAAGACGCGTTTGTTTAAACGGATATACTCTGCCGAACGACCGCCCGCGATATAAAGACCATCATATTCTTCCAATTGTATCCCATCAAAATCTTTATTGATTGCAAAATTGTGTCCACGCAACTCTTTATAGGTTTGATCTCCTGTAAAATCATGGACAGCAGTAGGTACTACATCACCTTTTTTGCGATCTGGCGCAACGGCATCGACATGAATACCCACTGCACCCATCGCCTGAAAAGGAACCATCGCTTCGTAGTCTTCTACGAAATCACCGACAAGTAATAATATTTTCTTTGCCATAAATTTATATTTTAATACTTCCAAGATACAAAAAAAGTCACAGATGACTATGACTTTTTCTGTTAAGTTTTGATTAATCTAAAGAAGCTGCTTTCTCTTTAAGCGCACGTTTGGTCGCTCGTACTTTAGCCTCCAATTTGCTTCTATACTCGATATTGGTCACGCCTTTACCGGCCTCAAAATTACTTCCAAAATGAGGTAATGAAAAGGAGTCTAGTACTTCTGCGCCATCCCATGCAATTCTATTAACCGCTGTGGTCAGGACAGTAGATCCACCCATCGGCCCAGGACTGGTAGCCAGTAAAAAAACAGGCTTGCCATTGAATGTTTTGCGATCTGAAATGCGTGAAACCCAATCAATGATATTTTTATAGCCCACATTATAGGATCCATTATATTCTGCTATTGATATGAGCAAGAAATCGGCTTCATCGATTTTAGCAGCAAAATCAAGTGCTAACTGCGGAATCCCAGATTCGATTTCCCTATCGATCGAATATAAGGGCATCTCGTAATCATTTAAATCTAAAATATCGATGACATCGTCTACTTCTTTGTAGTATTTGGAAACTGAAGTAACAAATGTTTTGTTAATGGAATTTCTGCTATTACTAGCAGCAAATGCTAATATTTTCATGCTATAGTTAAATTTTGATGTTCAAACGTACAGTATTATTTTTATGATTTTGTCAAATCAATGTTGAAACGTTTAAAATGATGTATTTATTGACCTAGATCAAGATTAAAGCGTTCGTACATCCCTAAGAAACCGGTCAGACCTCCCGTGTGGATGACCAGTATGCGGTCATCTGTTTTAAAATAATCTTGTGCGATTAAATCATCGAGAGCAAAGAAAAGTTTACCGGTATACGTAGGTTCAATCATGATACCTGTACGCGAGACAAAGTGTTCAACAAATTGGATCAGCTGCGGTTTGGTTTTTGCATATCCTCCAAAATGATAATCGGTATGTAAGGTTACGGGAGAGGCGTGGGGATGTATTTTTTGAATTTCATCTTGAATAAAATCTCCTCCTTTCAAAACTGGAATGCCATGCACCTGTGTTGGCAAGCCTGCTGTGGATACGGCATGTTGAATGCCTGCAATTGTTGTTCCTGTTCCGCAGGCACAGAAGATATGATCGTAGGTGTCCTGTAGGGAAGATACAATTTCTTCACATCCCTGTGAACCAAGGGGACCATGTCCACCTTCGTCAATGAAATAAGCTTGGGGATCTTGATGGAAATGTGTCTCGAAAAGTGCGGATTTGTGTTTATAATCGGAGCGATCGGTATAGATGAGCTCCATCCCGAATAATCTGCACATGGCAAGGACGGGATTATTTATTCCAATATCGGCACGTAAGAAAGCTGTTGTTTTGAAACCAAAGGTGGCACCTGCACAAGCTGTTGCCAAAATATGATTAGACCATGCACCTCCAAAGGTGACCAAATGATTTTTATTTTGTGCTAATGCAGCCTGAATATTGAACTTTAATTTTCGCCATTTATTACCAGATATAAAGGGATGAATCAGATCATCGCGCTTTATGCTGACCTCTATAGACTTTTTTTGCCAGTCTGGAAGGCTTATTTTCTGCTCGGGGCTATAAAAATTAAAAGATATCATACACTATTATGTACAAAGTTAGTAGATTTTGTATGAATTAGGTTATTTTTGTACGATGGCTGAAAATTTAGAGTTACAAGAGCAAGATGATCAAGAGTTATTTGAGCATTTGCGTATAGAGGTAGATAAAGGACAAGCGTTACTGCGCATCGATAAATTTCTGATGAATAGAGTAGAGAATGCATCTCGAAATAAAATTCAGGCTGCTATTGAAGCGGAGTCCGTATTAGTAAACGAAAAGCCTGTAAAGGCAAGTTATAAAGTGAGACCGCTTGATGTCATCACTGTAGTCTTGCCAGATCCCCCAAGGGATACCGAAGTTTATCCAGAAGATATTCCTTTGGATATTATTCATGAAGATAATGATGTTTTGATTGTCAATAAAGAGTCGGGTATGGTCGTTCATCCTGGTTTTAATAATTATACTGGAACATTGGTCAATGCTTTAACGCATCATATTCAACAATTACCACAGTTGCCCGGCAATTCGGATCGTCCAGGCTTAGTGCATCGGATCGATAAAGATACTTCAGGATTATTGGTGATCGCTAAGAACGAAAAATCAATGACGCACCTAGCGAAACAATTTTTTGATCACAGCATCACCCGAAAATATATCGCGTTGGTCTGGGGAGATATTAAAGAAGATGGTACTATAACGGGCTATATCGGACGTCATCAAAAAGATAGACGTATCATGGCAATGTATGATAACGAAGCCAACGGACGCTGGTCGGTGACTCATTATCGGGTGCTGGAACGTTTGGGATATGTGACGTTGATCGAATGTCAATTGGAGACTGGAAGAACACACCAGATCCGTGCACACATGCAGTCGATTGGACATCCTTTATTTAACGATGCTATGTATGGAGGTGACAAGATTATTAAAGGAACAGTCTTTACAAAATATAAGCAGTTTGTAGAAAATTGTTTTAAAATATTACCTCGTCAAGCTCTTCATGCACAGGTAATTGGATTTGTGCATCCAAGTACGAAAGAAAATGTTAAATTTGAAGTACCATTGCCAGAAGATTTTCGTTTAGGATTAGAGAAATGGCGCAATTATGCAGCTTTATCAAAACCAACTGAGGAATAATAATACGTATACTTACGATGCCAACAACATATATCAATTTTAACGGTAACATAGTACCAGAAGAACAAGAAATTTTCTCTATCGAAAATAGAGCAGCACGTTATGGCGATGGCTTGTTTGAAACGATGCTGTTTAAAGATGGTGAAATTAGGTTCTTAAACTTTCATGTGGAAAGATTACAAAAAGGAATGACGGCTTTGCATCTTGAAGATGCCAATCTGTTTGATGAATTTTTCTTTCGCTCAAAAGTTGAAGAACTGATACGTAAAAATAATATGGTCGGTCAGCTCGTTCGTATCCGCTTGACCGTGTTTCGGAATGGTGGTGGTTTATACAGTCCCACTACGAATAAACCTTCCTATGTCTTTCAAGTGTCCAGACCTGAGCCCAATCTAAAGGATAAAAAGGTAGGCTTGATCGTCGATTTATATACGGAATATAAAAAACCATTTAGTGATTTATCGAAAATTAAATCCCTAAATTCTCAGATTTATGTTTTAGCTGGTATCCACAAGAAAAAGATGGGTTTTGACGATGTGCTGTTGTTGAACCAAGAAGGATTTCTTTGTGAAGCGCTGAGTTCAAATATATTTGTACATTATGAGAAGACGCTCTATACGCCTGCTCTATCTGAAGGATGTATTGAAGGGGTGATGAGACGTGTTGTGATCGATATGGCGATAGATGAGGGGATAGAAGTGGTAGAGGCTCAAATAAGTCCACAGATCATGAAGGAAGCTGAAGAGATTTTCTTGACGAATGCTGTTCAAGGTGTACAGTGGGTAATGGGATATAAGCAAAAAAGATATTTTAATAAGATATCCAGAATATTGCAAAATAAATTGCAAAGCTGGAATTATAATGATGCGGAATAGCAGTATATAATAGCTGTTTTTTAAACAATTAAGCTCCTAAAATAATCTATATTTTAGGAGCTTAATTGTTTTATGGATCTAAAGGTATGGCTATTTTATTTATCGTGCTCGCATCTATTGGCGGCGATAGATCACAATAGACTATTTTTTAGATTTATTTCTCTTGACCAAGAGGTAAGAGAAATAGAGAAGGACCATCCAGATGGGGATCAATTCTACCGGAACTTTCATCCCTGTGATCCACATAATAAAAAGCACTGCGATTAAAAACAGGATGCAGATGTAATTGCTAAGGGGATATAGAAAGGATGGAAATTTGGTCTTGATGCTTCGCTGTATTTTATCTTTCTTAAAGTAAAAATGCGTGATGGTAATCATCACCCAATTGATAATTAATGAGGATACTACTAATGACATTAAAATTTCCAGAGCATCTTGCGGCATGATTTTATTGATCACCACGCAGATGGCGGCAAATAATGCTGAAACAAGGATCGCATTGACAGGAACATGATTTTTACTTAACTTATTTAGAAACTTTGGCGCATTTCCCTGACTTGCTAAACCATAAAGCATTCTACTATTGCTGTAAACACTGCTGTTATAGACAGATAAAGCAGCCGTTAATACAATTAAATTCAATACATTGGCTATTAAACTTGTTGCATACACCGTTTTTCCAAATATGGAAAATTGAAAACTTTTTAACGAGTCAAATACGGTCACAAAGGGGCTTGTGTCGGCAGTGATCTGTTGCCATGGCGATAGTGCAAATAAGATAATCAGGGCTCCGACATAAAAGATCAAAATCCTGTAGATCACCTGATTGGTTGCTTTTGGAATATTCTTCTCTGGATTTTCAGCCTCTGCAGCGGTTATACCGACTAATTCTAGACCTCCAAATGAAAACATGATCAACGCTATTGCTGCCAGTAGTCCTTCATAGGTACCTTCACTATTTTGAGATAGCCATCCTTTTGGAAAAAAGCCACCATCATTATACAAGTTGCTGATCGACGATTGTGGGCTTCCTGTACCACTGATCAGTAGGTAAGATCCGAATACGATCATCGCAATGATGGCAATGACTTTGACGATGGAAAACCAAAATTCGGCTTCTCCGTACACCTTGACAGAAGCGAGGTTGAGCGCATTAATAATAAAGAAGAAGAATAGGCTAGAAGTCCAGAGTGGTATTTCGGGCCACCAAAATTGGATATATACACCTATAGCGGTCAATTCAGCCATGCTGACCAATATATACAGTACCCAATAATTCCAGCCAGAAGCATATCCAGCAAATGATCCCAGATATTTATTGGCGAAAAAGCTAAAACTTCCAGAGACAGGTTCTTCAACAACCATTTCACCAAGTTGACGCATAATGAAAAATGCGATAATACCTGCTAATGCATAACCTAAGATGACAGAAGGACCGGCTAGTATAGCAGCCTTACCAATACCTAAGAATAGTCCCGTTCCAATTGCACCGCCTAAGGCGATCAGTTGAATGTGTCGATTTTGGAGACCTCTTTTTAATTCGTTATTTTCTTTTGGAGTTTGATCCACGTATTTGTTTTTTTATAAAGTGAATATACGGGCTAATTTTTAGATAAGCTAATATAGTATTTATCTAGAAATAATAAGACATGAAGTGTGTATGTTGACACGTGATCAGATGAATTATAGCCTATTATTATTCAAAATTGATGATGTACCGATCTAAAAGTAGGGTTGTTAGGGAAACCATATGGAATGCAAAAACCGTTGACATCTGATATGAACAACGGTTTTTGTTGATTGACAAATATCTTATTGCAAGGTGTAAAACCCAGGCAATATTGACGTTATGAATTATTTTTTTTCTTGAACATCGGGTTGCTTCATATCGCAACCACAACCTTTTCCACAGCTTTTCTTACCACTAAATGAAGCACGCATGGATTTTGAAAAATAGATTACTGCCGCAATAATAATTGCTCCAACGATGATATATTGAATAATTAAATTTGTCATAATATATTATTTTAATGCCTGATAGGCGATCAAAGCTGCGATATAAGCCAAGCCTGTCATAAAACCCAGTTGTATCAAGGTCCATTTCCATGATGCGGTTTCTTTTTTTACAATTGCAATTGTACTCATACATTGCATGGCGAAAGCGTAAAATAGTAACAGGGAAACTCCTGATGCAAGATTATATGCCGGTAGGCCTGTATTTCTGTTTACCTCAGCTCGCATTTTACTTAATATGGTTCTTTTAGAAGCGTCGTCTTCAATATCTGCATCATCGCCAATACTATACACTGTAGCCATGGTCCCAACAAACACCTCACGTGCTGCAAATGACGATATCAGACCAATTCCCATTTTCCAATCATAACCCAATGGTTCTACAATAGGCTCAATTACCATGCCTAGATAACCTAAATAGGAGTGTTCTACTTTGTAAGAGGAGATTTCATGATCGAGGTCTTCATCGGATAGGTTAGGGTTATTTTGCGTGACGATCTCTTCTGCATTTTTAAATTTGTCGCCAGGCCCAAAACTTCCGAGCGCCCATAAGATGACTGAAATGGCTAAAATAATTTTACCGGCACCAAAAACAAAACTGGATGATTTGTCCCAAACGTTTAAGAACAGATTCTTCCAATCCGGGAATTTATAGGTCGGCAATTCAAAAATCAAAAATGACTTATGTTTTGTTTTAATGATTTTATTGAGCAACCATGCTGATCCCAATGCAGCTAAAATACCTAAGATATAAAGCGCAAAAAGAATCATTCCCTGAATATTAAAACCTAAAAATTTGGTGTCAGGGATCACTAATCCAATGATCACGATATAGATCGGTAGTCGTGCAGAACAGGTCATAAACGGCGTCACAAGCATCGTTACCAAGCGTTCTTTGCTGTTTTCAATATTACGTGCAGACATCACTGCTGGCACAGCACAGGCAACACCTGAAATCAAAGGGATGACAGATTTTCCGTTTAGTCCAAAAGGTCTCAACCAACGATCCATCAAGAATACGACACGGCTCATATAACCTGTTTCTTCCATTAGGGAGATAAAGATGTAGAGGATGACGATCTGAGGAACAAAAATAACAATCCCACCAATACCCTTAATAATACCATTGGACAGCAAATCAGGAAGAGGTCCTGCAGGCAATGTGCTCTGTACATATGCCGCCAAATCCGCAAATTGAGTATCAATGAAATCCATCGCTGGACCCGACCAGTTATAGATCCCCTGGAAGATCAAAAATAGGACTCCAAAGAAAATCAGGTAGCCCAAAACCGGGTGTAGGAGAATTTTGTCAATACCATTGGTTACGCTTTTTGAATCTAGATCTTTTAAAACGATGGTACTTAAAGCCTGTTCCAGATTTTTGTTTCGCTGTACAGATTCTTGTTTTTGAAGTACTTGTGGACTGACGTTGTGATTTTTTCTAATATTTGCTAATGCTGCATTTTTTTCATCCGAGAGAAACTCTACATTGCCTTTGGCTAAATATTGCCATGTGCTGTATTCGTTTTCCAGTGGAAATAGCTTTTTTGCTTCGTCTACCGCTAAAGTGTATTCGGTAGGGATATCAAAATTGCCAATATATAATGGGGGTACAGCATCAAAAGCAGCGATCAGTTTGTCAATCCCTGCGCCGGTTCGCGCATTGGTCTGAAAAACCTTAGTTTTTAACAATAGTTCCAGTTTAGCAATATCAATCTGAATTCCTTTGGCCTTTGCCTCATCGATCATGTTGATGACGAAGATGGCAGGTAGGCCCAGTTCTCGTGCTTGTTGATAAAGTATGATCGATCTTTTTAAATTGGAAGGTTCTCCAACGACAACGATTAAATTTGGCTTTAATTTGTTGTTTTGATCGACAAGAATATTAAAGACTACCTCTTCATCCAACGAGTTTGGAAATAAAGTGTAGGTACCCGGTAAATCAATGATTTTATATGTTTTGTTGTTCGCAGTTAATGAGCCTTCGCGTTTTTCAACAGTAATACCAGGATAGTTTCCAACTTTCTGATTGAGTTTTGTAATACGATTAAACAGGGATGTTTTACCCACATTTGGATTCCCCAAAAGTGCAATAATAGGATTGTTCATTTATTTTGGATCGATAATGATTACCTTGGCTTCAGATTTTCTGATAGCAATCAATGAGTTACTAGCAATTATGTTTAGACACATTGGACCATTTAATGGGGCAATATGTTTGACTTCAATTTCGGTCCCAGGGAGGAATCCCATTTCATAAAACTTAGCGGGAATGTCATTCGAATTCAAATCAACTATGATCGCTCTTTGTCCCTTTTTTAGCTTGTCTAAACTAGATTTATCGCGCATTATTTCTGTGAATATGTAATTTTCAAATATAAGAATTTAATCTGATTTAGAATGATTCTAATATAATTCTTATACATTTATGATAAATATGTGATATATTTAAAATATGAAAATTGATGAAGCCATACAAGTGAATAAATTTAGTACGGAGTGGCAACGCGCCACTGTTAACCTATTGTACACAAGTAACTGGGTAACTGCGCTTTTAGAGAAGCGGGCGGAACAGAAGCAAATTACATTACGTCAATTCAACGTCTTACGGATATTACGAGGGCAATTTCCGACTCCTGTTACTAATAATTTGATAAAATCAAGGATGTTGACCAATACGCCTGATATATCCAGATTGATAGATCGATTGGTTATTAAAGGATTGGTCGATCGCTGTAAGTCCAATGCCGATAAGCGTGCTGTCAATCTGTTGATCACAGAGGCTGGGCTCAACGTTTTGGAAGAATTGGAACAAGATATGCTCTTGAATGATATATTGCCTAATCATCTTTCAGAATCGGAATGTCTCCAATTGAACGAACTTTTAGATAAATTTAGAGGAAGCCCAGATCCTGAAATAAAAAATATTTAATGATGATGATCATCATGATCATGACTGTGATCATGATCATGATTTATTTCTTGTGGATGATCGCCAGAAGAATGACTGTGGTCATGTCCATCAAATAGAAAATTCATCAGTGCTATTGCAACTCCAACAAAAACAGCGATCATTTTCTTCTTATTGAATTTATGGTGATCTGCAGATCCCGATTCAAATAATATCGTTGTTGATATATGTAAAAATATACCAATGACGACAGCCATGATTTTATCAAAATACTGTTGAATATTGCCAATTTCTCCTGTACTGATCGCTTTGCTGAAGGAGAAACCCAGTGGGGTCATCGCCGCAAAAACAATTAAAAGTGTCGTAATACTCCTTTTGGAAAGATGTGTGCTGATGAGCAAACTCCCCAATGCGAATGCTGCTGGAATATGGTGGATCGCGATACCAAAAACCAACTCTGTTTGATGGGTCGCCGCCAATGGCATACCTTCTAAAAAGGCATGTAGACATAAACTGATCATAATGCCCATGGGGAAAGCATGATGATGTCCTTCTTCATGATGCAGATGGCCATGCTCGATACCTTGAGAAAACTGCTCTAAGATGAGTTGAAACAAAAAACCACCTAAGACATATATCCCTAATATTTCTGCATCCGTAGTACGTGTCTGATATACATGAGGTATCAGGTGCAAAACGGTGATTGCAAATAGATATGCACCACTAAAGGATAGTATTAATTTAAGTAAATTCGTATTATTTCTTTTGACAAAGAAGACCGCCAAACCACTCGCTAATGCGGAGAAAAATAGAATACTGACTAAGATGATTGCGCTCATTTGGCTATTACAGGATTAAAGAATTCTGGTTTTATTTTTTTAAAGATATATCCCATTGCTAAACCGATCAATATCCCTAAAATGGCTCCACATAAAATATCAAATGGATAGTGAACACCCACATAAATCTGCGATATGGAAATTAATGTCGCCCATGTGATACATAACCACATCGCATGTTTCCATTTTCTTCTGAATAATACGATCCAGAAAAATGCTAGAGCAAAATGATTGGTCGCATGTGAAGACGTGAAACTAAAACCTGAACCACATCTCACCCGAATATTGACCTCTTGTTTAAATACAATATCATTGCATGGTCTTACGCGCTTAATTGATTTTTTAATCAAATGGGATGATACTGCATCCGATGCTCCAAATGTAGCCAATGTCATGACGACAATCAGGATACCTGTCTTACCGTAGGTCTTGATGAAGAAAATAACCAAAAACAAGTATAAAGGTGCCCAAGTATATGGATTTCTTAAAATAGGAAGTAGCCAATCGAAAATCGGATTACTTAATCCTTGATTGATGGCTAAAAAAATTTCTTGATCTATATGTACTATTTGGTCAATCATGTTGATGTATTAAAATTGAAATTATTTTGATAACAGTTCGTCGCGATCTGAATCCAAATGTATAAATAATTTCAATTTGATGCCGATATATATGTAAAAGAAACAATGTTGCAACAAAAGTAGTATAATTATTTTACAAAAGGAAACGCTTTATTATAAATATTAGGACTATTGTTTTATTTTTACAGAATAAACGTAATTTAACATGACTTTAATTAAATCAATATCTGGTATTAGAGGTACCATTGGTGGTCGTTCTGGAGAAGGGTTGACACCTATCGATATCGTGAAATTCACCGCAGCATATGGTAAAATCATCGTGAATCAAACTGGGATCAACAAAATTGTTGTCGGTCGTGATGCACGAGTTTCTGGTGAAATGGTCAGTAATTTGGTTATCGGTACCTTACAGAGTATTGGTGTAGATGTGATCGATTTGGGTCTTTCGACAACTCCGACAGTAGAGATTGCTGTTCCTAAAGAAAATGCAGGAGGAGGAATCATCTTAACGGCTTCCCATAATCCTGGTCAGTGGAATGCTTTAAAACTGTTAAATGCAAAAGGAGAATTTATCAATGATGCAGAAGGTAAGGAAGTATTGGCTTTAGGTGAAAGCTTAGACTTTGATTTTGCAGGATTTGAAGAGCTTGGTCAAGTGACTAAAGATAACAGCTATATGCAAAAACATATTGATGATGTATTAGCATTGGATTTGGTCGATGCGGAGGCTGTGAAAAACGCACATTTTAAAATTGCGGTAGATGCTGTTAATAGTACAGGTGGACTGTTTATCCCAGCTTTGTTAGAAGCGCTGGGTGTGGAGACTATCTATAAAATACATTGTGAGCCTGATGGAAAATTTCAGCATAATCCAGAGCCATTGAAAGAAAATCTGACGGATCTTTCTAAAGCGGTATTGGAAAATGGTGCCGATCTGGGTATTGCTGTGGATCCAGACGTAGATCGTTTGGTATTTATGATGGAAGACGGTGATTTATTTGGAGAAGAATACACGTTGGTAGCTGTCTCAGACTATATTTTACAACATACAAAAGGAAATACAGTTTCTAATTTATCTTCAACAAGAGCGTTGCGTGATGTCACTGTGAAACATGGTGGGCAATATTTTGCTGCTGCTGTTGGTGAGGTAAATGTCGTGACTAAGATGAAAGAAGTACATGCTGTGATTGGTGGAGAGGGCAACGGTGGTGTGATCTATCCTGCATCGCACTATGGCCGCGATTCGCTAGTAGGTGTAGCGATCTTTTTAACGCACTTAGCAAAATTGGGCAAAAAAGTATCTGAATACCGAGCAGAATTACCACAGTATTTCATGTCGAAAAATAAGATTACATTAACTCCTGAATTGGATATTGATGGTCTTTTGGCGAAAATGGAAGAAAAATATAAGCATGAAGAGCACTCTACGATTGATGGATTAAAAATAGATTTTGAGAACGAGTGGGTGCATTTGCGTAAATCCAATACAGAGCCGATCATACGTATCTATTCTGAAGGCCCAACAGCAGAGGCTGCAGAATCGATCGCTCAAAAAATCATAGCGGAGATCGAAGAAATCATTAAATAAAGTAATTTACACTAAAAGCAGAGAGCCTT